>NZ_JAQGFU010000023.1:0-40694 GCF_030078455.1 Klebsiella sp. Ech2A
GAGATCCAGCTCGATACCGGCGGTTTCCGCCTGGCGCGCGTTCTTCTCGCCGATGGCCGCCGCGACGTGGGCGCGGTCGGCTCCCCAGAGATCGATATTCAGCGTGGCGCCGACGCCTACCGTATTCAGGGTGTACCAGGGACCGTTTTTATCGACCGGCAGAGAGTAGGAGTAGGGCCAGGTGAACTGCTTGTTGGTCACCCGCAGGCGGTTTTGCGCCGCCACCGCGGTGGCCTGCACGCCCATTGCCGACTGCGCCAGCTCTACCGTTGACTGCGATTGCGAAATGCGCAACCGGGCGGCCTGCATGGTCGGGGAGTTCTGCAGGGCGCGGTTCACCAGCATGTTGAGCTGGGCATCGTCATAGCCTTCCCACCATCTGGCCGTCGGCCAGCCGCTGTTCGCCAGATGAATCACCTGCGCGAGCTCCGCCTGCTGCGGGTTGACGATCCTGACCTGAGAAGGATCGTCCTGAATCAGCGCACACCCGGCGAGCAGGAGGAAAGCGAGGGGTGAGTAGCGCAGGTAGCGGGCTGCGGTGTCCATTTTTCTCATGACTTATCTGCCTGTCGCGGAAGATCTGAAGATGCGGACGACCACGTCGGTAACGTCGTCAGTAGCGTCGCCAGCGGCGGACCAAAGGGGTTGCGGGGATCCGGATGCAGCGCGCGCGGCGGCGCCGGTGCGGGCTGCTGGCGCTCGATATCCTCGGCGTAGGCCTGAAGCTGCGCGGCGCTGCGCGGGAGAAAATCATCCCCCGGCGCGGCGTACAGCCGGTAGCCTTCGCTCAAGCGCACGATCTCCTGGGCCTGAAGCCAGGTCGCTTTGACCGGCCAGGCTTTGGCTTCCGGATGCGGATGGGCCCAGGCGTTGAGCGGCTCTGCGGCCACCCGATGCATCAGGGTTTCGGCGCCGTTCAGGGAGTGAAACAGCGGCACCAGCCTGACTTCATCATCCCCGGCGCGCAGGTAGCCGGCAATCTGCCGGTAGAGCTGCGCAAGGCGCGATTTCAGCGGCAGGGCTTCGCTATCCGGCCACAGGTAGAGGTGGACGATCGACGACACCAGCACCCCGAGCAGGATGCCGATAACCCGATCGCGCAGCTCGGTGAGATTAGCCAGCGGCCCGAACCAGTTGAGGAAGGCCAGCGAAAAGGTAAAGCCAATCTGGATCCCGGCGTAGGCGATGCGCTCCGAGCCGGCGGCAATCCACGCCGACAGCGCCATTACCGGGAGAGTCATCGCCAGCAGCCCGACGATGGATTCGGTGTGCGGCTGAACGTAGACGATCATTAGCAGCGCCAGCAGGGTAGCGAGCAGGGCGCCGCCGATGCGCAGCCAGGTTTTCTGCAGGGTTGCCCCCAGCCCCGGCTGGGCGACAATCACGCAGCTCAGCATAATGGTGTGGATACCCTGCCAGTCGGCGGCGGTATAGAAAACGTAGCACAGCAGGGTCGCCAGCAGCGTTTTGAGGGCGAAGTGCAGGTAGGCCGGATTGGTCCACGCATCGGGCAGCAGCAGCGGGGCCTTTTCCTCTTCCCCGGCCGGCAGCGCAACCGCTTCGCCGCGGGCCAGCTTGTCCAGGGTGGCGGCCATCTCCTGGAGGATCACGCCGTTGGCGCTATCCCGGGCGACGATCTCCGGCCGCGCGGGCAGGGCGTCGGCGCGCAGGTTCTCCGCCAATGCTGAGAGCGCGGCGGAGAGCTGCCGGCGCTCGGCGGGATGGTCATTCCCCGGCTGAAGCAGCGCGGCAAGGTGATAGCAGTGCAGCGCGGCGGCCATCAGCGATTGCCACCCCTGCGGGTCGGCGGCCATCTCCGGGCTGGAGCGGGTCGCCTGCTTATAGAGGCCGTTTAGCTGGGCAAAGTTTTCGGCGATCTCTTTAAACGTCGGCTGGTTTTTCAGCGGCCCCGGCTGCACGAGCAGCTGCGCAACCTGGCGCAGCAGGACGACGATCCGCGCCTTGAGCTGGTAGCCGGGAAACGCCTGCTGAAAACAGGCGTTCACCAGCAGGGTGACCACGATGGCGGTGTTAATGACCACCCACAGCCACAGCAGCAGGCGCACCAGGATCTCGCTCTGGCTGGTCATCGACGGGAAGGTTTGCGCGTAGATCACCACCAGCGCCACCACGAAGAAGGCCAGCCCCAGCTTGCCCAGCACCCGCATCAGGTAGATCGCGCCGAAAAACAGCAGCACCGAGGCCACCAGGCGGATCAGCGGATAATCATAGGTCCATTTGATGATCAGCAGCACGCAGCCCAGCGCCACGCTGACGGTGATAAAAAACACCACGCTCACCAGCTTGATCATCAGCACGTTCGGCTGGCTGACGTAAAACACCACGATCAGCGCGACGGCCAGGAAGGGGATCTGCAGGGTCATAAACAGGACGATCAGCACCGCGCAGCTCAGCGTCAGGCGCAGGGTATAGTTGGCCCGGCCCGGCACATCGCGGAGTTCCCGCTTCAGGAACGACCAGAAGTTCTGCATGCCGTCCCCTTACTGCGGCTGCAGCACGGCGCTGGCGGAGGCGCCCATGCGGAACAGTTCAGGGTCGGGATCTTTGACGGCGATCTTCACCGGGAAGCGCTGGGAAACGTGGACCCAGTTGATGCTCTTCTGGACGATCGGCAGGCCTTCAATCACGCTCCCGCCTTCGGGCAGCACCCCGGAGCCCACGGAATCCACCACTCCGGAGAAGATTCTGTCGTGGTTGGTCATCACGGTAACCCGCGCCGGAACGCCCGGACGGACGTTTTTAAGATCGGTTTCGCGGAAGTTGGCGATCACGTACCAGCGGTCGTCATCCATCAGGGTAAACACCGGCTTGAGCGCCGAGGCGTACTGGCCGACGGTGGTTTTCAGCGCCACCACCACGCCGTTGAAGGGGGCGCGGACTTCGGTAAATTCAAGATGCAGCTCCGCCAGCGCAATCTGCGCCAGGATCCCCGCCCGCTGGGCAACCATCGCGTCTACGCCGGAGACGGCGGCGGAGGCCTGCTTCGCCTGCAGCAGCGTCGCCTGCAGCTCGGCGCGGGCGGCCTTTTCCGCGGTTCTCGCCTGGTCGAGATCTTCCTGCGAGGCAAAGCCCTGCGGCACCAGCGGCTCGAGGCGGGTGCGGGAAGAGGTGGTCTGCTTAACCAGCGCCCTGGCGCGCTCGACGGCGGCGGCCACCGACTGGGCGTTGTACTCCTGGGCCTTAACCGTGCGCTGGGTCAGCATGATTTGCGCATCCAGCGTCGTCAGCCGGGCTTTGGCGTCGTCGAGCATCGCCTGGTAGGGGCGCGGATCGATGCGGAACAGCAGATCGCCTTTCTTCACCCGCTGGTTGTCGCGGATCGGCATTTCGACGATCCGCCCGCTCACCTCCGGCACCACGTCAATGGTGTCGGTATAGACGTAGGCGTCGTTGGTGGCCGGCGAGGTCTGGAGCTGCCAGATAACCACAATAAGCGCCACGATCGCGGCGAGGACGAGGGCCAGCAGGGGCCACTTTTTCCGTAATACGCTTGGGCTGGAGTTTGTCATAGCGGCTTAGTTAACAAAGAAGAGGAACCACAGGATTGTGGCGAACAGGAACATCAGCGCCAGGTAGCTGAAGACCAGCGGCGAAAATCGCGGCTGCCAGCCCCGGCGAACGATCAGGATATGGCAGGGAATGAGTAAAAATACGCCGCCCAATAAACAGAAGAACCAGCCGGGAAATGCGGCGCCTAATACCGGGATCGCCGGTGATAAAGAGCAGCCGGAAATGAAAGGCGCGGTTAATAATAGTGCCGGAGGGGCCAGTTTCACTATTCGATTCAAGGGAGGGCTCCTGAGCGCTCATATCATATGGAATGAGTTTAATCTCACTGGGTGCAATCAGGAAGACTCAAGTTCTATATTTCTGCCGCCGGTTGAGGCCGGGTTTTACAAAGCGGGTGAATATAAACGCATTTATTTTGCATTAATGATGGCAGGGGCGGAGAAATAGGGGCGAAGGGTTTCTGCCGCTGCCCGTAGTCAGCGCCTTCCGCCAGGACTATGCTTAGGGTCTGAACAATAAAAACAATGGGGCAATGTCATGGATAAGCAGCTACTGGACGCGGGGTTTCGCGTCTACAGCGGAGAGAAAATCGATGTCTACTTCAATACGGAAATCTGCCAGCACTCGGGGAATTGCGTACGCGGTAGCGCGAAGCTCTTCAATCTGAAACGTAAGCCGTGGATCGCGCCGGACGAGGTGGATGCCGCCACGGTCGTGCGCGTCATCGATACCTGCCCGAGCGGCGCCCTGAAGTATCGCCAAAAATAAGTGAGGACGTGATGGAAATACTGGAAGGCCACAACAAGTTTTACGTCAATGACGCCGAGGGCAATCAGGTCGCCGAAATTGTCTTTGTCCCCACCGGGGAGCATCTCAGCATTATTGAACATACCGACGTCGACGAGAGCCTGAAAGGGCAGGGCGTGGGTAAAAAGCTGGTGGCCAAGGTAGTGGAAAAAATGCGCGGCGAGCAGCGTAAAATTATCCCGCTATGTCCGTTTGCTAAACACGAGTTTGATAATACCCGCGAATACGATGATATCCGCGCCTGATATAAATACGCCGGCTTTCGCCGGCGCTAAATTTTAGGGGATAACCGCAGACTCGCTTGCCACATCCGGGATCTCTTTTCTGGTGCTTATTTCTTTAGAAAGAGCTTAGCCAGAATTTTTGGCCGCAGCCGCGCGCGTCAATATTATTTCGGCAGCACGTTTGCGGCTGCGCGCATAAAGCACGCGGCATCAGCTGATATCAGGTCGTGCCTTCATTTTCCAGCTTCTGCCGTTTGCGCAGGTGCGGGAAAATGGTCATCCATATCGCCACCACCACCAGCGTGCCAATCCCGCCCAGCGCCGCGGCCGGCACCGCGCCCATCCACGCCGCCAGCAGGCCGGACTCAAACTCGCCGAGCTGGTTCGAGGTATTGATGAAGATGGCGTTTACCGCGTTCACCCGGCCGCGCATATCGTCCGGCGTATCCAGCTGCACCAGCGCGCCGCGAATGACCATGCTCACCATATCGAACCCGCCGAGCGTGGCCAGCGCCAGCATGGAGAGCCACAGCTTCGTCGAGAGCGCAAACACCAGCGTCGCCAGGCCAAAGCCGGCCACCGAGGCGAACATGATCAGGCCCACGTTCTTCTCCAGCTTGTTGCGGCTGAGCCAGACGCCCACCAGCAGCGCGCCGACCGATGGCGCCCCGCGCAGCATCCCCAGGCCCCAGGGGCCGGTGTGCAGAATATCCTGGGCGAAGATCGGCAGCAGCGCCGTCGCCCCGCCGAGGAGCACGGCAAACAGATCGAGCGAGATCACGCCCAGGACGTCTTTTCTCTCGCGGATAAAATGGACGCCGGCAAACAGGTTCTTGAGGTTCATCGGCAGGCGGGTTTGCGGCGGCCGCTCGTAGCGCAGCCGGCTCACCAGCACAATCGAGAACAGATAGAACAGGGCGGAGACGCCGTAGACCACTTCCGGACCGGCGACGTACAGCAGGCCGCCCAGGGTTGGGCCGATAATTACCGCCGCCTGTCCCCCAACGGAGCTGGCCGCCATCGCGCGGGCGAGGATCGGCGGCGGCACCAGCGCCGGCAGCATCGAGGTGATCGCCGGCCACTCCAGCGCTTTTGCCACCGAGATTAAGAAGACCAGCCCCCAAATCTCAACTTTATCCGCCCAGTGCAGCAGCGTCAGCGCCACCAGCCCGAGCAGCGCCGCCCATTCGATGAGCTGGCCTAGCAGCACGATGCGCCGGCGATCGAACTGATCCGCGAGGTGTCCGGCGGGCAGGGCCAGCAGCACTGAAGGGAGGAACTGCATCAGGCCGATCATCCCCAGCGCCATCGCGCTGTGGGTGATGGCGTAAATTTGCCAGCTAACGGCAACCGAGAACATCTGAAAGCCAAACGATGAACAGGTGCGCGCCAGCCAAAAGGTGACGAACGACCCGTGCCGCAGGAGAGAATCTTCCGCTGCGGATACCTGTGAACCCATAGTCTTATCCCATTCAAAGCCAATATTCCGGCCAGCATCTTTGTGCCGGCCTGGTGAGGCGCCCGTAACGGGCGCTTCTTATCTTTTTTTGCACATTTCAGAGTGCGACATCCTGGCCGTTCGGGCAGTGGCGAGGCGTGCGCTGAGCATGCGATTAATTATCTTAAATGGGTTTCAGCAGGCGCGTCTAAGTATTGGCAGGCCGGTAATCCGGGGGGAGGGAGCGGCAGGTAAATGGTTTCGGTTACGGCGGGTCTCAGGGCGGCCGCGGTCCCGCAGAATGCCCGTATGCTATAGTTTTAGGCTTCTCGGTGAATGAGAAGGCGTTTAATCCTCCCACCACGACAGGAAACGTAACTTGCCTCAACCCCCGGAACGGTCGATGCGTCGGACCGCATTTATTGCAGATACCGCTGCGCTGATCCTCTTCTTCACGACAACCGGCATTATTAATGAACGTATGATTGCCGGTATGACCTGGGAGCAGGTTCTTCACGCCCGCCTGCTGGGGGCGGCGCTGATGATTCCTGTCGCAAGGCCCTACGGTATCTGGCGGGATTGGCTGATGCGGCGCGCCGGCCCCGGTCGGGTGTCTCAGCTGCTCTGGGACAGCGCAGCTCTCGTCAGTTTTCAGGTGCCGATCTATGCGTTGATTATTGCCTTCAGCGGTGCTTCGGGAAGCGGGCTGGTGCGGGGCACTCTCGGCGCCGCGCTGATGATGCTTTGCCTGGGACGGCCCTACGGCGCGTTTCTTAACTGGGTGCGTAAGTTATTCGGCCTGCCTCCCGGAGGCAGCAAGCCGATGTCGTTGGGTGACTGAAGGGGGCTGCGTTCGGCGCGGACGTTGGCGTTTTGGATTAATACGAATATTGAAGCAAGTCCGGGTAACCGATAGTCAGGAGCCCCGGAAATAAAGTCAAAGCGGTGAAATAGCGTCTACAACATGCTGGAAAACGTAAGGATCGGACAGGAGCTCAAATGCTTCGTCGTCCGGATAAGTCACGGCCACGTGATAGTTTTCTCCCGCAAAGGCTTTTACCGAATGCAGATCCTGCCAGTAAGTTGCCAAAAAGAAATGCTCCCAGTTCCCCTGGCTTTCCCTGCGCACAAACGCGCCTCGATTTCCGCGTATGCTCCTTGAATGCTCCACGCCTGTTTTTTCCAGGTGTTTCGCAAAACCTTCCGCATGTTCAAGCGGAACACAGCCGTGCCAGGTCCTTACAATCATTAGCTTTTCCTCTCAAGTGGCGAGAGCATAACCATACCACCGGAAGGTACTTTATTGTGTATTTTTCGCAGAGCATGCTGCTGTAGTACGAAATAGATTAATGTGACAGGGCAGTATTTATACCACGTCCGGGTCAAGATATTGCTGGGCAGGTTTGTGCCATTAGCGGATGTTGCTAATGCCGCTGATGTATTAATCAATGGGGAACAGGTCAATCGCTCATAGCTGCTGGTCAAATATCTCGCATTCAGCATGTGAGATGACAGTCTTTGGCTGATGGGCAGAATGACAGGGTAGCCCAGGGGCGACATTTCCGGGAGACAATCAACGGGAAACATTTTAATGTGAGAGTTTAGGCAGGTCACAGCGTATGTATTACAACATGCCATTGGAAGAATGATACATGCCACCTGCGAGTGTGGAACAACCGAAAAGCCTACTGCACCAGGGGATGCCTTGCTATGTTGACCGATCTCAGCAGAGATGAAAGCAAAAGACTTGCGGCAATCGACTTGTTGAAAAA
Organism: Klebsiella sp. Ech2A; assembly: GCF_030078455.1. NCBI lineage: Bacteria > Pseudomonadati > Pseudomonadota > Gammaproteobacteria > Enterobacterales > Enterobacteriaceae > Klebsiella > Klebsiella sp. Ech2A. Next base: position 7,773 of record NZ_JAQGFU010000023.1, read on the forward strand.
TCCTGATAAGGGTCGGGATGACGCGTTAAAAAAATATACTCATCTAATATGCCAGTTGCTGAACATGCCGATGGGCTTTGTTTCTGTTCTCGATGATGAAAAGCAATACATCAAATCCGCCCAGAATGTTGCCGTTACGGAAACCAGCCTGAGCGAGGCATTTTGCGTACAGACCCTGAAACAGAGTAAGACATCCATTTGTCATGACACTCATCAGCACCCTACCTTTCGTGACTATCACGCGGTAAAAGAAGCTCCATTCATTCGCTTTTATGCCGGGTGTCCACTTAAAACCCAGGATGGAGTACCCGTAGGTACCTTGTGTATCCTCGATACTCAGCCCAGGGAACTTTCAGACGAGCAGCTCGATCTTTTTGAAAAGATGGCAGGCCTTATATCGGATTTTCTGGCCTCGTGGCACTCCGTCGGCTACATCGATATAGTCACGCTATTACCAAACCGGCAGCGACTGCTGAAGGATATCGAGGTTTCAGCTGAAGGCGCATTCAGGCTCGTCATCATTGATTGCATTGATATGCCATTAGCCTACGAAATGGCTCGCTCACTCGGTATGACTGCCGTAGAAAATCTACTTCGTAATATGGTCGCAGAACTGCAGACCCGCCTACCTTTAGCAGGACTGCTCTACGCCGTGGCAGTCGGACGATTTGCCTTTTTTACCCATAAGCAGAAAGCTCTGACATTAGAAGATATCTCTCTAAGCCTGCAGGGGATCCAGGCCAGGATCACCCCTGAAGTCCCCCTTGATCTGGATATTCACATGGGTGACTCCGGGCTTTGCGATAAATCTCTGACATCGAATGAAATTCTGCGACGTGCAGTCAGCGCATTGCATGAAGCAATAAGTCAGGGGCGCCGGTTTACAGTCTATGATGACGCACTGGATACCCGTAAGAAGGCTGATTTCAGCCTTCTTACCGAAGTCAGACAAGCTATATATGAAAACCAGGGCTTATATCTGGTTTATCAGCCGAAAATCTCACTGGTGACAGGGCGTGTGACGGGGGCCGAAGCGTTGCTGAGATGGCAACACCCTAAAAACGGCGAAGTGTTGCCGGGTATGTTTATTCCTCTGGTCGAGAAGACCAGCCTGATGCGTGAGCTCACAGCGTGGGTTATCGATCACACTATTGTGCAACTGAGTGCCTGGCAAAGCCGTGGACTTTCTTTACCCGTGTCGATTAATCTGGCCGCCAGTGATTTTTCAAGACCAGATTTCGCCGATGAGCTGGAACAGAAAATGCTGGATGCGCGTTTGGAGCCCGCCCTGCTGGGGGTGGAGTGTCTGGAGACCGAGAAGATGCTGGAAAGCCCCGCTGCACTTATCGGCCTGGACATGCTCAAACTACGCGGATTTAAAATATCTCTGGATGATTTTGGTTCCGGATACAGCAACATTAATTACCTGCGACAAATCCCGATGGACATCATCAAGCTTGACCGCTCTATTGTGAGTAAGGTTGCTCGCGACAAGGCCAGCCGCATCATTGTTCGCAACGTTATCACACTCCTCAAACAGCTCGACTATATCGTTCTGGCCGAAGGGGTCGAGGATGCCAGTACCGTTGATATTTTAAGAAGGCTGGGCTGCGATGAAGTTCAGGGCTATTTTTTGGCCAAACCGATGACCCCCGATGCTTTTGAAGCCTGGTATCACGGCAGAGACGAAGCCTTAAAGTGAACGAGTTAAGATAAACACGTATGCTCGCTTGCCCGTACTGTATGAATAAGAAGGGAGTTGGTCACCCTGACCTGTTCTCCATTGTTTATCAGACGCCAATGTTAGTCCTGCATCCGGGTAATCATGCCAAATTCTAACTTACGCTTCTCGCTCACAGCGGACCTTCGGCTCAGTGACCGGGTCTGCTTTGTGCCATAAAGCGGATGTTGATGCTAGTGCGCTGAGATAGAGGTACATCAGAAATGGCAGCCTCCTGATACTGACACTTACCCCTCTACTAAAAATCAATACTATCAATTTAGTATTGATTTTTAGTAGAGGGGGGGATATTACTTTTCATATCCGTATAAATTAATTCTACCTGATAAATACTCACCTAAATATACTTCACTGATTTTATTGAAGCCTTGCTTTATAACTTCATTTTCTAACCAGTCACTATCCTTGTTAAGTATTTCGAGCAGATCATGGTTGGCCAAACCATCCACTATAATTGGATAGCGTATATTTTCATCACCACATTGTATAATTGTTAACTGACCATTCTGTTCAAGAACCACGCGTTTAAGTTGTTCTATTTCGTAAATGCCATTTGCTCTTAATTTGAACATCAAATCATTCGCAGAAACACCGTTGCGTAAACATTCCTTAACATTAACACTGCCATTATGTACCAAAGTAATAGGCTTCCCATCAAGAACCCTCTTAACTAATCGATTATTTTCTTTTAAAAACTTGAGAACAAAGACGAGAAAAGTCCATATGATTAATACTAGAACAAATTGTAGTACTGTTATCGATTCATTGTAAATTACGCCACCGATAATCCCTCCTAGCACATAGTTCTGAACCTGATCCATTGCGGATGAAGGGGCCAGATTTCCTTTTCCCATGAGATTTATTTGAACAATTAAGCACAGTATTCCCAGTCCCAATTTTATTATGATAGGTGTATAAATTATCATTTCCAATCCTCAGTTTTTCATGATTTCTATATCTGGGGTTACTAACGAAACCTCTGCTAAGCTGTATGTTTTTTGATCCGGACTTAAGTTAACGCGATAATAAAAATCATTAACTTTAACGATAATGCCATCCGAAAGTTGTATTGAACTGGAGAATATAGAATTGACACTCACTCCTTTTTCTTGTGATAACAACCTAATAAAGTTAACCATTTGTGATGATTGGGAGTGTATATTTTGGCTATCGGTATAATCTGCATACTGAACACCAGAAATGAAGAGTAAAAATAAGAAAACGATGATCGTTAAGTCACGGTATTTCGTTTGCAGACGATGGCGCATATACAGGCTAAAAACAACGATCAGGATAAATAACGCACTAAATATAACAATGTATTTTAAATAATCATTGATGCTAGATTGCATTTGTAGATAATCGATGCCATAAAATCTCATAACTATATAATCCCTAACCCCTCAAGAGCCCATTTTTATTATAGTAACATATAGCCTCTTTCAGCCCTGATGTTACTTAACAACTAGTAATTATCAGTCATCGGCTGAAATTTGTCATTATCCATTAAGCCAGCTGAAGTGAACAGTTTTCTATTACTCAAGGCGCCGCGATATAAGTATGCGTTCAAATCTCCCGCTCTTCGCTCATAGCAGACCTGAGGACCAGTCAGCCTATCCTCTGCCAGCCAACAGCAGACTTTAAGCGTTATTTGAGGGATCATACTTCAACTGTGATTCGTCACTGTAAATCGTACCATCATCATCCATTACTTGGGCATGAAGGCGTTTTGCAATCCGCAACATCTTTCTGTACAGGTATGTATCGTTCAGGTAAGACGGGCTGTGTAATCACAGAGTACCCGCCTGAATCATCAGCTACGTTTTTATTAGTGTTCACGGGCAGGGTGGGGGAGCGGATAATCAAAATCAACCTTGATCGGCTCCGCATAGCGGCTGTTCCATAGCTGGCTGTAAAGCGCATCTACACGCTCGGCCATCGGCGCACTATTCAGCACCAGCTCAAGGTTACGCGAGTTATCAAAATAGCCCCCGCTCCAGTTGCTGGTCCCCACCCAGGCAGTCGAGCCGTCGATAGTCATCAGCTTACTGTGAACCACCCTCGCAAACGGGATAAATCCACGGCTTGCGGGAGGGATCGTCACCACCTTCAGCTGAACGTTAGGCACCAGCGACAGGCTCTTTAACCAGAACACATCCGGCTTCTTCAGATTCCAGCTGGCAACCATCAGTTCAACCTGTACACCACGCGCTGCCGCGCTGCGCAGGGCGTTATCAATGGGGGCGTAAAAGGGACGCTTCCCCTTTTCTCCCCACGATAGCGGCGCATAATCCATCACCTGTACCCGGATCCGCGATTTGGCGTTGGCCAGCAGACGCGGCAGTTCAACCTGCGAGTCAATCACCCCGCTCGGGTTATAATCGCGCGGGCTGGCAACCAGATAATTGCCCTGCGGAGGCGACTCCGAAGCCTGCCATGCCAGCTTCGGCACCGGCTTATTCTCCTCAAGCAGGGCCTGCGCCTGCCAGTCCTGATCGAAAATAGCCTGAATTTGCCGCACCGCTTGCGCATCGCTGATTCGCAAGCCGGTCTCCTGAATCTGCTCCAGCGCGCGCCAGTCAAAATTCTGGCTACCGACAAAGGCTTCTTTGCCATCCGCCAGCAGATACTTGGCGTGGACAATCCCCCCGGTCAGCCGATGGAACGGAATAATCCGCAGCTCGAGGTTCGGGATCGTTTTCAGGGCCGCCAGCGTTTCCGGCGTCGAAAGGCCAACTCCCTTCTCCTCCATCAGAAAACGAATCTTCACTCCCCGTTCTCCGGCGGCCCGTAGATGGTTCAGCACGCCGTCCAGCAGAGAGCCTTTTTCATTTGCCACATAAAACTGCGCCAGATCGATATGGCTGCGCGCCGAGTCAAACATCTGCTGCCAGACTTCGGCAGCATTGCGCAAATCATTATTCTGCAGCGTGGTTTCCTGCGGCGCGTTATATACCAGCTCGTAGCCTGGTATCGAGAATTCCGCCTGCGCGGGCGGGCTTAACAGCATCCAGGCGCCCGCGACCAGACTCATCAGGCGGCCTCCCGGCCACCCGTATCGACGATAATCAGGCATAGCGCTGCGCCTCGCGCCCTTCCCAGCGATTACCGCCCTGTTCCGGACGATTGACCGGGCTTCCGGCGCGGATCAGCAGCACTTTCAGCAGCTCGTTAATGCGCTCCATGCGGCTTTGCAGGTAGTTATTCCCTACCAGGCACAGCAGCGCTATCGCAATCCCCAGACCGGTGGCGTATAGCGCGGTGCCCATCCCGGCGGAAACCATACTGGCGTCAGAGACGCCAGAGGCGGAGAGCGCCTTAAAGGTATCCATAATCCCCAGTATCGTACCCAGCAGACCCAGCAACGGCGCGGCGGTTACCACGGTTTCGAGCATCCACAGCCCGCGCGACATCTGTGGTTTACTCAGCAGATATTGGGCGTCAATCAAATCGCTCATCGCCTCCCGGTCTTCTGCCGTCTGTTTTTTCTCCAGTACCGGCAGAATAACGGTCAGCGGAAGGCTATTGCGCCCGGTCAGCGATTCCGGCAGGTCCGACACTCGGCGGACGTCCGGCGTCAACGCCTTCTCAAAGCGCTGAGCCTGACGCTGGGCCCACGAAAAATAGAGACCGCGTTCGACCAGTATCACCACGGCGATCGCCAGCGCGGCATACATAACGTAGAAAATAATGTCGTGAATCAGGTTGGCATCCATCAAAGTGCCCTCCGGTTAATTAAAAGGTTGCTTCCAGCGAAACGCTAAAGGTGCGCTCTTCGCCGACGTTGTAATACGGGGTGCTGGCCTTCACGCCATCGTAAGGAGCCGCGTTAAAGGTCGTCGAGCGTACGGAGGTCAGGTACTGTTTATCGAACAGGTTATCGATGCCAAAGCGCAGGGTGGCGCTTTTAACAATCTTTTTGTCCACCGGCAGATGAACGCCCGCGGCAACATCAAAGACCGTGCGCCCGCCGATTTTTTCATCGTTGGTCAAATCGCCATAGAACGAGCTGACGTATTTACCGCCGAAGCTGCCGTAATAGAGGCCATCGTCATAGCCCAGCGACATGTTAAGCATGTTTTTCGGGACGTTCGGTACCGTTTTGCCCGCCGTTGGCAGTGGATTACCGCCGTTGCTGACAATGTCATCTTTTTGTTCGGAATGAGTGTAGGTGTAAGAGGTGTAGTAGTTGAAGTTGTACGGCAGCTTACCGCTCCACTCCAGCTCCATGCCTTTACTTTCGACGCTGCCGATATTCATCATTTCGTAGTCGCCGTCAGCATTGGTGGTCGAAATCTGACGGTCGGTATAGCGCATATAGAAAAGCGTCGCGCTCAGCAGCATATCTTCACGCTGGAAACGCCAGCCCAGCTCGTGGTTCCAGCTCAGCTCCGGCTTGGTGCTGATTGAATCGCCCACGTTATAGAGCACGTAGTTTGGCGGCGTACGCATGTTGCGCGTCAGGTTATAGAACAGCTGGTTTTCCATATCCGGCTTGTAGCTGATGCTAAAATTCGGCAGGAATTCATGATAGGTCGCCTTACGTTTTTCCGGGGCGTTATACAGGCTGCCTTTGTTATCACCAATGCGCTCGACGTACTGATACGCCAGCCCACCCACCAGCGTCCAGTCCGGCGTCACGAACCAGGTATCCTGAAGCCATACTTTTTGCGCCGGAGTGATGGTGTACTGGTTACGGCCCTGTACCGTGTTGCCGTTGGCGTCTTTCACCTGATCGGATCCGCCTGGTTTACCGGAGACGTTCGCCGGGTTGCCATCATCCTGAATGCTGATAAACGGCTGGGTCTGCGACTGGCGCGCACGCTCATACCAGTAGCCGATATCCAGGCTGTGCTCGTCGTTAATATCCCACTTCAATTTGGTGGTGACGCCCGGTCTCCATGTCTGGGTCCACGAAGGCCGGTAATAGGTATTGGAACTTAAATTGCTCAGGTCGTACTGTCCGGCTTTATCGGAGGTATTAGACAGCACCGAGGCCGTTTGACCGGTAAAGCTGCCGCCGTTACCCCAGTAGTAATAGGGCTGAACGGTCAACGCGAGGTTGTCCCGCAGCTGCAGTCTTTGTGAAAAAGAGAGGGTGAAGGTTTCAAACGGGTTACGGTTAAGCTTGTAATATTTGTTCAGCTGACCTTTGTTGTTATAGGCCGGAGTGGTTGAGTAGTCCTGGCGCGTATCCTCTTCAAACTGCGCTTTGCTTAGGGTGTTGTAGTTGCTGTTATCCTGGCGGTTATACTTCATGATCAGGTTACTGCTGTTGCCGTTCCCATCCTCGTACAGTGAGTTCATCTCGAACTTATCAGAATAGAGGCGTCCTTCTCCGCGCCATTTTTTGGCCTCGGTATGCGAGTATGAGAGCCAGTTGCTGAAGCCGTTATACTCACCGGTCTCCAGGCGGGCAAAAGTTTTGCTGAGATTATTGCTCCCCAGCGTTTGCTTGACGAAGCCGCCGAACTCTTTCGCTGGACGCTTTGTGACGAGACCAATATTACCGCCGCTGGAACCGATATGCGGACCATCCGCTTCGGAAGAGCCCTGGGTAACAAAGATCTGCTCAAGGTTTTCCGCATCGCCCAGCAGGTTCGGATAAACCGCGTAGTTGCCCGAGTCGTTAATCGGAATGCCGTCCATCGACAGGCCGATTTGATCGGAGTTCATCCCGCGCATGGTGTAGTCGATACCGCTCAGGCCGCTGGCGTCATTACTGTTGACGTTCATACCCGGCGTATATTTCAGCATATCGATGGCGTTGCTGGCGCCGGGAGCTTTGTCCATGGCTTCTTTAGTCAGAGTGGATCGCGCTTTACTGCTGTCTTCCTGCACCATCAGACCGCCGCCAAGCGACTGCCCTTTGACGTTAATCTCTCCCACATCGCTGCTTTCCGCCGCCAGCGAGGAACCCGATAACAATGCCGACACCACGGCTAACGCAATCCCAGAATAATTAAAGTTCTTCATTTCTTTTCCTATAAAAAACAAATGATTAATTAGGCTTTATGGAGCCTGATAATTAAACGTTGCGGTAAATTTTTTGCTTCTTTGTCCGGCAAAGGCCTCTTCAGGAAAGGGCTTCAGCTGGCTGATACTTTGTAAAGAGCTAAGCGCTGCGCGATTGAGCAACATGCTCGGGGCCTTGCTGGCAATACCGGAAGAAAGCACTCTGCCGCTGCGGTCGACTTCCAGCCAGATCTCAACGTTGCCCTGCGGGCGCTCCAGTGAAGCCTGACGGCCGCTCGGGTAGCGTTTACGCTGCTCCAGCTCGCGGCGCAGCGCCTGCAGGTAGCCGTTTTCCACCGCCTGTGCGTTCGCTTTCGGCGCCGGAGGAGAAGGCGGCGCGGCTGGTTTACTCACCGGGCTGCGAACGGCGGCGGGCTGCTGAGCCACGCGCTCCTGCGGCTTGGGTGCTTTCCCATGGACCGGTTTTGGCCTGGGTTTAGGTTTCGGCTTAACAATCGGTTTGGCCTGGATAATGGGGTCCGGGGCAGGAACGACGGGTTCAGCAATCGGTTCCGGCTCAGGTTGAGGTTCCGGCGGCAGTTCTGGCTGAGGTTCCGGGACGGGCTCCGGCTGCGGCGGTTCGGGTTCGGCCAGCGACAGTTCCATTACCGTATCGTCATAATGCGGTTTAACCTGCAGCACGGCATGCTGGCTGACGAATAGTAAGCATCCGGCGATAACTATCGCGGGTAGCCAGCTAACAACGTGACGTGAGCGATAAAGCAGATACATATCACTGCTTCCGTGTGGCGATGGAAATGGAGAAGAAGCCGCCCTGACGTAAGGTATCCATCACCGCGACCAGGCGTTCCACCGCAACCTCTTTATCGCTGTTCACGATAATGGTGGTGGTTTGGCTTTCCTGCTGCTGTTGCTTTAGGGTCTTCACCAACGCATCAAGGGCCAGCGGTTGGCCGTCCAGCTGCAGCTGTTCACCGGCGCCGAGGGTGATAATGGCTTTTTTTTGCGGTTTAAGCTGTTGGGCGCTACTGGCCGACGGCAGCTGGGTTTTCAGGCCCAGAGCCGGGATCACATTCAGGCTAATCAGGACAAAGAAAACCAGTAAAAACATCATCACATCGATCATTGGGATCAGTTCGATATGGGCTTTATTCTTTTTAGGCTCACTCCAGTTACGCATGGTACTCCCCCCAAAAATTGAAGGGGTCAATATAGAAGCGCTATGTTTATTTCTTGTTACAAATTTATGATTTTATTATCACAAATCACGCATTTTTGTGAAAAACAGCCACCCATATGCTTTATTAAATAAATCGCTCTTTGGCTCCGGTTAGGAGCTGATCATTACATTACTGGGGTATAAGGCGGCGATGTAACATATTACCTGTCCGGGAAGGTAACTCTTTAATAATCATGACGTATAGGTCAGACTAAAACCTGAGAACCGGGCTAAGAGTGCATCTGTAAGTATCCCGCTAAACCAGACCAGTCACTTTTGGATTCTTTCGACACACCGGTGTAAGGCTAGCTTCAGCTTTTCGCCAGAGGCGGGCTCAGCACACTACTCTGGCAGCTAAGTATCAGAAGCGGACGTTGTTGGCATAGTGTTATGTTGTTAACTGGGAGAAATTCATAGGGTGTGCGGTTCGAGCAATGAGGGAGCTGTCTGACACTGATTAATTATGGAGAATATAAATGACAAGTGATTTGATCGCGGTTTCTGCTATTGGCGTAGCCATCCTGTTTGGTGCAATGAGCCCGGGAGCTAGCTTTCTTCTCGTCGCCCGAATGGCCATGTCCAGTTCGAGACGGGCGGCTTTATCTGTTGCTGCAGGTATGGGTTTTGGTGCGTCTGTTTTTGCTGCAATAGCGTTAGCAGGTCTCCACACCCTGCTGACTCTGATCCCATCACTTTACACAGGACTTAAGGTTGCAGGCGGTTGCTATCTTTTATGGCTGGCGTTGAAAATGTTTCGTCGTCCTTCAAATCGTTTTAATGATTCTGCCGGTACGCAGGAAGTAAGCGTCTCAAAAGCTTTTATGACTGGCGTTTTTACGCAAATAAGCAATCCCCATACTGCGCTGGTATTTGCCAGTATTTTTTCCGCAGCGCTTAGCAAAAATATTCAGCCTGTTATGTACATCATCCTGCCCGCAATGGCATTCGTTATTGATGTGCTCTGGTATGCAGTCGTTGCATGCTTATTATCAACTGACGGGCCACGTCAGGCTTACATTAAATATCGTAAGTTTATAGATAAACTCAGCGGAGGCGTTATGGCCTTTTTGGGAATACGACTACTGCTGAAGTGAGTCTGACGCGTACGATGTCGTCTGGTGATACGAAGTGTTCATGTCTGCTGTCGCTCACAGCGGACCTTTGGCCCAGTAAGCCTGTCCGCTCCGTGCCAATAGCGGAAGTTTCTAACATCAGGTAGGGTTCATTGATGAGGGACTTTTATAATCATATAGCCACCTTCCAGACGATAGTAGAGGTGGCTATATGAAACCGGGCAACAGATTGCCTACGGTGTTGATGGCCACACGTGTGGGACAATTTTGTTTAACGTTAGCGGTGCCAGTTGACTGGACGAGATATTGGAAGGAGATAACCAGAGAATTTCCTCAATTTCAGCAGCGGGCTTCACATCCTGAATGTGCCTTTCCATGCTGAACATGCAGGCATGAAGCAGATGTCCGGGTTCGTTAGCAGCGCTATCTGTGAATTCGCCAAGCGCGATAAGCTCTTCTTGTGATAGTTCAAGATTAAGCTCTTCCCTGAGTTCCCGAATCAGTGCTGAGCGAGCGTCTTCTCCTGGCTCAATTTTCCCTCCGGGTTGCATAAAATACACGGTGCCTCTCTTCCTGACCAGAAGCAATCGCCCTTTGTCATCCATCATGACCGCAGCAGCAATATGAATCGTTTTTTGCTCAAGCATGGTGATTTCCGTTCCACGTTGTCCATTTTGAAGCAGGTGGTGTATAGGTTTTAAAATAATCGATAATATCGTGCAAATTCTCAGAAAAAAGAAGCATATCGGCATAATCCTGTTTCATAAAACCTTCACTTACCATCTGATGTACCATCACTCTTAGAGGATTGTAAAAGTGATTAACGTTCAGAAACGCACAGGGTTTATCATGTATTCCTAATTGGGCCCAGGTCCACTGTTCAAATATCTCCTCAGCAGTTCCTGCACCACCGGGTAATGCGATAAAACAGGATGCTAATTCTGCCATCACAGATTTTCTCTGGTGCATATTATCCACCACCTGCAGTTCGGACAACCCGGTGTGGGCAATTTCACGTTCCAGCAAGGATTTTGGAATAACACCCGTTACATGACCACCATATGCGAGAGCTGAGTCGGCTATGGCACCCATTAAACCAACGCGCCCGCCACCATAAACGATATTTATACTCTGTTCAGCTAAACATCTACCAACATGACGAGCAGCCTCCATGTACGCCGGTGTACAGCCTTCAGAAGAACCACAGAATATGCCCACGGTGTGCATATTTTCTCCTCAAAAAAATGAACAAATCCCCGTGATGGGAGATTCAGGGAGGCACATCTTAACATGTCCCCCGCGGGAAAGTGGATGAGTGCTATTCTTCAGTAAAAGAAGGCAAATGATTTGAAGACCAAACGACTGCTCTTCGCTCATAGCAGACCAGGTATCCGTTTTTGGCCGTTTAGTGCCAGTAGCGAACGTTAAAGCAGAAATGTCATCGTTACGTGATGAAACAGATGACGGCTGATGTTTATTTTTCGTTAGTTAACAGATGATTTAAAGCCAAAGAGGGAGTAATCATGAGCAGGTTTCAGGGAAAACGTATATTAATTACTGGCGGTACCAGCGGTATGGGACTAGCAGGTGCACTGCGCATTGTTAGTGAGGGAGGTCAGGTAGCCATTACCGGGCTCAATGATGAAAGACTGGAGCGCACCCGAAGCCTGCTGCCTGAGTCATCTCTTATTCTGAAAAACGATGCTGCCAGCGAAGCAGATATAAGTGATCTTCAGGCAGCTATAAGCGGCTGGGGTTCACTTGACGGATTATGGCTTAATGCCGGCTTCGCAGAGGTTGGCTCGCCGGAGTCTGTAACGGCAGATGCATTTACTCGTATGATGAATGCTAATGTCCGTGGTCCGATGCTACAGCTTGCAGCCCTCTCTGGATCACTCAATCCAGGTGCGTCTGTTCTTGTCACCTCATCTTCTTCTGTTTATGAAGGTGCAGCAATGACCAGCCTCTATGCCGCAACGAAAGGCGCTATTGTCGCTATGGTTAAAAGCTGGGCCTCTGCACTGGCTGAACGTCGTATCCGCGCCAATACATTGGTACCGGGCCCGGTTGAAACTAACTTCAGGCATTTTATGCCTGAAGAGTCGCGTCAGCAGTTTGAGGATTTTGTGGTCAGCCAGGTACCTCTCGGCCGGGTAGGAACAGCAAAAGAAGCTGCTGCAGTTGCGCTTTTCCTCCTTTCCGATGACGCCTCCTATGTTACCGGCAGCCAGTACGCAGTAGACGGTGGACTAGTACATTACTGAATTTAGCCCCCATCATTTCCGGAAGCAGAGACTCAAAGCTTCACTGCATAGGTGGGGAAAATGGCAGCGGCCCCGCTCTTAATAAATAAACGATCCGTTACTCTATAATCGTCTGCTTTTCGCTCAGGCGGCCTTCAAAGGCTGTCTGGTTCACTGTCATTTTTTACTGAACACAAACAAGTAATTTTCGAATACGTAACCGGATAAATCCGCACTTACTATGGCCGGAAGAGGTAAAAGCCTCTTCGCAACTTGGGCAATTATATGCGGGGGAAGGGAGGGCGAACGTCGCGGCGACTGAAAGCCAACTGAATTGGGTTATATCGCGCCCTGGAATATTCATGGATGAAAAAAGCGTGGCTGTGCACCCTAAGTTGACTATCACGTATTACGATGTCCTCTCTTGATGCCGCCGCGGCTACGATTAGAGAGGCCATCAAGCAACCATACGTCAGTCGCGTCATCATGATGCTGACGGCCAAAGGAGTCCGCAGCTCGGGAGCTATAATTTTCAGTGAAATGATCTGCTGGAAGAGCTTTCAGTTAGTGAAGGAACTCTGACTCGGGATGCAATAACGAGCGCGGCACTTAGCATAATCAATCCTGCAGTAATGAATACACCAGTTATGCCGCTGAAGCCATATACCAGACCACCTACTGCGGCACCTGCGGCAATTGAGGACTGAACTGCCGCGACCACCATGCCTCCTGCACTCTCTGCCTCATCTGGCAGAGTGCGCGTAACCCAGTTTGACCACGCCACCGGCACGCCCCCAAATGCCAATCCCCATAGCATGACCAGTATCGCCAGCCCGACTATCGATATCGGAATTGTGATCATGCCCAGCGCCGCGACCCCCACCAGAACGGGCATGACGATGAGCGTCAGGCGCAGGCTGCGTTCCATCAACCAGCCTGCCGACAGCGTCCCGAAAAAGTTGGCAAGTCCAAATCCGAGCAACATTAGCGCCAGCTCATCACCTTCAATATGAGCGAGGCCTTCCAGCGCAGGTCGTATATATGTAAAAAGCGCATACTGCCCGGTGTGTGCCAGCACGCAGCCAAGCATGCCCAAAGCAACACCTGGCCGCTGTAGCAGGACGTATACCGATGATGTTTTGCTACGAACAATTGGCGCCATGCCGGGCAGCGTGAACCACTGAAAAATTAACGTGATCGCCCCAACTCCGGCGGCGGCAAGAAAGGCGCTACGCCAGCCAAACAGCCCGCCCAGATAGCTACCCAGCGGTACAGCAACAACAGTGCCTACCGCTATGCCACTAAAAATAATCGACAGCGCGCGCGGAACCAGCGTCTCCGGCACCAGTCGCATCGTAACCGCCGCCGCCATGCTCCAGAATCCACCCAGCGCAATCCCCAACAGCACCCGCATTGTCAGCAGCATTCCAATGTTCCACGCAAATGCCACCATCAGGTTTGAAACGATCATCAGCACAGTGAAGCTGAGCAGTACGGTACGCCTGTCCAGCATGCGCGTTAATCGAGGCACCAGTAGTCCGGCAAATAATGCTATTATCGCCGTAACCGTAACGGCCTGACCGGCCATCGATTCCGATACGTCTAAATCCTGCGCCAATGGAGTTAATAAACTTGCAGGCAGATACTCAGCGGTCAGCAAGCCAAAAACCCCCAAGGTCAATGAAAATACCGCCCGCCAGGCGGGTTTATCGTTGTTCAATTCAGCTTTACAGGCTGTTACACACGCTTCATTAGTCATCACTGCTTTTCCTGACAAATTGTATGAAAAATCGAAGTCTATGCAACCGGGCCTGGATGATCTATGCTCTAAAAACCTCTTTTTTTAACCCAAAACCCGAATATGTCAGAGTCATCCTCCTTCGCACTCTCATCTACACTCATCAGCGAACTGCTATCCGGTCTGCGGCTTAAAGGCGTGCAGTATCGCCGAATTCAGACAGGCCATACTTTTGGTTTGAAATTCACCAGTCGGCCCGGTCATACATACCTGCACTATGTCGCCGTGGGGGATGTGGTGCTTCAAACAGCAAATGGCAATTGTCTTGCGCTTTCGGCCGGGGAGGCGGTATTTATTCCGCGCGGAGGCGAGCACCAGCTGTTGTCGGCAACCGCCGTTGACGTGCTGGATATCGATGATTTTGAGGCGGCCCCCCTGGATGAAAATGTGAGTGGGCTTGATACCTGTCCCAGTACCCAGGAAACGCCAGGTGCCATCCTGTTTTTTGGTTGTATGGAGATCGATTTGGGGAGCATGCAAAGGCTGGCAGGTGTGATGCCTGAAATCATGCTTGCCGATGCGAATGGCACGAACTGGCCGGGGCTTATGCATATACTTGATGCGATGAAGAGTGAGATATGTTCCGGACGCGTAGGCTATGCTGGCATTCTCGCCAGGCTGGCTGATGTGGTTGCCGCAATGTTTATCAGAGGCTGGGTGGAAAGCGGTTGCGATAATAGCCCTGGACTGGCGGCAGCCCTGCGTGATCCGCGCCTGGCTCGCGCCATCCTGGCGATTCACCGCGAACCGAACCGGGACTGGAGCGTGGCTGAACTCGCTGCCGAATCGCATATCTCCCGATCTGCATTCGCAGAGCGGTTTCAGGCAACGATCGGCATACCACCGCTGCGGTATGCAACTGAAGTGCGGATGTACCTGGCTGTTCGCTGGTTGTCGTCAGAGAAAATCACCGTCGACGTCGCATCGCAACGGCTGGGATACTCCTCGCAAGCAGCCTTTAGCCGGGCCTTTAAACGCGTGACGGGCAAGTCTCCCGGGGCCATGCGCATGATTCGATAATCTGTCGGCCATCTGATAATTGCGGTCAAAACAGCGCTGAAAGCGGAATCAGAGGTAAATGACAATTTTTCAGGTCTGACGTCAGCTCCTCGCTCTCAGCTGACCAACAGTACTCGGATGCGAGCAGGTATGACAGAACAAGGGGTAGGCCAATATTGAATACGCTATTAAGTCAGCGAACTCTCAATAACGAAAAAGTTCGCTGCACGCTCGTTTGAATGGGTGTCTGAAGGGAACAAATATATCTACAAATCAAATGCATGCTTCGGAAACTGCGTAGCTATCCTCGAACATGCGAAAACGGGTAATAAGACCATCTTCAATGTGCATATCGAGTACAAACTCGGTTTCAATCAGCTTATCCGTTTTTTTAACGCGTGATGCAAGCTCACCGGTAGCCACTACATGCTTATCTTTGATAAGGATATCTTTGATTTCAAAATGTTCTGATGAAATCTGTGCCCGGATTTGCGCATAGAATTCGGCTACACCCTTTCTGCCGTGTTTGCGGCCAATCCAGGGTACTACCTGAGTATTTCCAGCGACCAGCCAGTCTACATTTTCACTAACCAGTTCAGCTATTTCATTAACATTTTCTGCTGTGGCTATACGATGAAAAAAAGCTTCCGTTACTGCCTGCGGTGTTTGAATTGTCATAGCTTGTCAATCCGTAGTTAAGGGGCTTTAGATTAATTGATTGTCTTAAAAATCACCTTATCCTGCAGTGCCGTTAAGGGATGCAGTTGAGAGCAGTTGGCAAGTGACTCATTCTTATGGCTGCATTCACAATACGATCTTCTGGTTTATCAACCTTGCATGCTTTTACTTATATGCCAGTCATCAAAACGAAGCGCATATAGCATGCTTGGTGGGGCGTCTTTGACATCATCTATATCTCTGATGTAGCTCAGGCCTGCCTTTTGCAGAACCTTTTGCGATGCCAAATGGTTTGCTCTTACAACAGCATTAACTTCTGCAAGTTTAATTACCTCAAACCCATACCTTACGGCATATTCAGCAAACTCCGTCGCCAGTCCTTTTCCCCACGCTTCAGTTGCAAACCGATATCCCAGATTATTGAATGGGTTATCGGCATAGCTGAGGATGCTCAACCCACCGAAGCCAATGATATCTTCTGGACTGTCGAGAAGGGATATTGCCCAGTTACCAAAACCATTGGCGACCCAATGGTCTATCCATCGATTCAAAACCGCCTGCGCATGTTGAATATCTGGATAAGGTCCAGCCGGATTGAATTGGTTTGTGGCAGGATCGCCATATATCCTGAATAGGTCGGCTACATCTGATGCAACTACCGGTCTAAGACATAAACGCCTGGTTTCAAGCTGCAAACTTACCTCCAGATTGCTGATTTCAACGTATTGGCTCCGATGGCGCCGCAGGTTGATTTAAATGCACTGTGGTTGCGAAGCCATCACCGATTTAAACTGCGCATGCCACATGTCGTAAAACTTTCCTCGTTGGCTCATTAGCGCGGCGAAGTCGCCATTTTCGATGACCTTCCCGGCAGACATCACGATAATTCGGTCGAATTCTTTGATATTGCCTAGCCTGTGCGTCACGGCGAGGACCGTCGTGTTGAGGGCGAGAATATCATTAAATAGCCGATGCTCGGTTTCGGGATCGAGCGACGAAGAGAACTCATCAAAAATAAACAAACTGGCCTTGCGGTATAGAGCTCGCGCAATCGCCAGCCGTTGCCACTGTCCCGTGGAGAGCTCATCGCCGCCGAACTGCTTGCCCAGCCGGGTGTGCTGGTCATACGGGAACCCTACCTGTTTCAGCAATTCATCAACCGTGAGTGACGGGGTTTCAGCGTCGTAATTATTCAGGGCAATGTTTTCGCCCACCGTGAACTCATATTTTCCGTAATCCTGGAACACGGTGGCGATCTGATTCCGATAGCTTTCAATATCCAGCCTGTCGATCGGCACGCCTGACACCGACACCGCCCCCTCACTGAAGGCGTACATGCGCAGAATCATTTTAACCAGCGTTGTTTTTCCACTGCCGTTATCGCCGAGAATAGCGACCTTTTCGCCGGGGGCAATTTCAAGGTTAACTCCATCCAGAGCGGGATGATTACGTCCCTCATACTGAAACCGGAGGTTTTGAATGCTGAGCGCAAAAGGCGTTTCGGCGGGTAGGGTAAGATGGCCGTTTTTCACCGGTTCGATCTTATCCGTCATAAACGAATGATAGTGAGTGAAAAAACTGCTCATGCTGACGAGATTCGAACCATAGTTGGCTATCTCGTCGAGGTGCGATTTCATCATCACAATGGACTGGAACACCATCACCAGCGCGCCCACGGCAATATCGCTGGTGCGCAAGTTGCTTAAAAACAGCGTTACTCCGCCGAACAGCATCCCCAGGCTCAGCACCATGGCTGGCACGGGCGCGATGAGCGCGCGAATGCGCTGTTTGTGCATGCGTGAGTAGGTATGACGGGCAGATACGCTAAATTTATTCAGCAGATATTTTCCAAGGCCGTACAGCCGGATCTCCTGCAAAAAACTTTTGTCCATACTGACGCCATATACGTAGCGCATGGCAATCGCATCTTTAGAGGTGAGGAATAGGTCCCGCACGTATCTCTGCTGAATACGTATATTGATAACGATCATCGGTATGGCGGAGAGCGCGCAAATGGCCGCTCCTGCTCCTGAATAGTTGAGCAGAACCAGCAGTAAACTGCCGGCCATGATGATTGCCCGGATGACGTAAATGATACAGATGATGAAATTAAGCGGCCGGTAGGCGGCTTCTTTTTTCAAATATTCCAGCTGCTCGTAACGCGCCTTGTTATCAAACAGGCTCAGGGAAAAGGAGTCATTCATGCGGCGCATGATCTTAGCGCTGAAGTAATTGGTCGAAATCTCGGTGACATCTCCCTGAACAAGATTGACCAGGGGCTGCATCAGCTGCATGCCGAGGAGTGAGACACACCAAACTGCGACGTTCAGCATTAGCTCGCCGTCGGTGGTTTGCGCTGCATGCAGCGTATTGATGATCTGGCCGGTCATAAAGACGTTGAGGGCCGGTATCAGCCCCTGAAGCAATACAACGGCGATGAGCGCGGTAATACGGAGTGGACATGAAGCAAAGACGTACCTGATAGCCAGTAGCACTGACGACCTCCCTTGTTGCAGCTGCCATGGATCGTGCGATGTGCGGATAATAATAGATGAGAATGGATGTCAATTGCATTAATGAGTTTATTGAGTAGGGAAATGGGTTGCGACAGAACCTCCGCTGCTCATCCGTAGCAGAAGCCATATATCTTAGCGCTGCCGTTTTGCGTCTATCCACGCCTGAAATATCGCACGCCCCACAAACCGGGGTCAGTTTGCGCGATATTGGCTACTGACTAACGTCTTGTTGTCGTTAAATTTTAAAGTCAATGTTACCTCTTTGTCATAGTTTACCGGGGCAATGACAGAGGATACGGCTGTTGATTTTACATACAAGCTTTAATTATGGATTATGGATTTCCACATGTTTTGAAAAGGGTTTATACATGAATGTAATCTTTCCCCCCAGGCTGGTTCCCGGGGATGTCATTGGTGTAACAGCCCCATCTTCCGGTGTACCTGAGCACCTTCACCCCAGGTTGGAACTCGCCATCGCAAACCTTAAGAAAAAAGGCTTCCAGGTGCGCGAAGGAAGCTGCTTACGCTCGCAGCACAAAAATAAAAGTTCCACTAAGCTTTCTCGCGCTGAAGAATTAATGTCTTATCTTACTGACCCAGACATCAAAGCTGTAATGCCCCCTTGGGGTGGTGATCTGGCTATGGAATTATTAGAGTTGATTGATTTCAATCTGTTAGCTCGCTCTGAACCAAAATGGTTTGTGGGGTTTTCTGATCTTAGTACACTTCATTTTCCACTGACGACAATTTCGGGCTGGGCTACTCTGCATGGACCAAACCTAATGGATCTTGGCGCACAAGAGCTAGACGACACCACTCAGGCTGTATGGGATATTCTGGAATCGAATCGGGGAACCGTGATCAAACAGTACTCCTCGACAGAATTCCAGGTTGAGGAAAATCAATGGGGAACAGCGTCAGACCAAGGTTTCAATTTGACCCAAAAAACACAGTGGAAACGCCTCAATGGTGTTACATCTTCTCTCACCTTTAGTGGAAAACTGATTGGCGGCTGTCTTGAAATAATATCGAGATTAGCAGGTACGCCATTTGGGGATTTACCTTTTTTCAAGGCGAGTAATAGCGCTCAAGGAATAGTTCTCTACTTTGAAAACGTTGAAATGGCTCCCTGTGAATTAACACGCGCATTGTTCAGCTTACGACTACAGGGTTGGTTTGATAACTTAAATGGTGTTCTTATAGGTAGAAGTGCTGCACCTGACATAAGCGACCCGACTAAACATAATTATTTGGATGCCCTTAAAGCCGCTTTTGAGGATGTTGCTGTGCCTGTACTGTATGATGTTGATATTGGTCACGTGCCCCCTCAAATATCTCTGGTAAATGGAGCCCATGCGACGATATTTTTCGCAGAGAACGGTAGCTCAATAATTCAACAGTTGTAGATAAGCCAGTAGTAAGAATGAAGGCGGGCCTTGCTGTTCTTTTGCACTTAATGTCCGCTCCTCGCTCTCAGCGGACCAACAGCACTCACATCCGCTTCGTACCCGGAGCGGATGTGAGCAGGTATAGTTCAATAAGGGTCAGGCCAATATTGAATACGCTATTAAGTCAGCGAACTCTCAATAACGAAAAAGTTCGCTGCACGCTCGTTTGAATGGATGTCTGAAGGGAACAAATATATCTACAAATCAAAGACAGGCTTCGTAAACTGCCTGGCTATCCTCGAACATGCGAAAACGGGTAATAAGACCATCTTCAATGCGCATATCGAGTACAAACTCGGTTTCAATCAGCTTATCCGTTTTTTTAACGCGTGATGCTTACAATCGCACTGCTTAAAAAATCACTCACCGTCTTCATGCATAGATCGCGCTCTTCCACGTGCGGCATATGGCTTGAGGCTTCAAAAATGACCCACCGCGCGCCGAGGATATGATCCATAAAGGGCTGTACCACTTCCGGTGTGGCTTCATCGTAGCGCCCGGAAATCAGCAGCACCGGAATCTGAATTTGCGCGAGGCGGTCGATAATCGTCCACTCTTTCATACTGCCGATGACGTGGAATTCGGTAGGGCCATTCATCGCGTGGTAGACCGTTGGATCGGCATCCATAGCATCAAAGGTGCGCTGGACTTCCGGCGGCCAGGGATCAAGCCGACAGACGTGGCGTTGATAAAATACCGCGCTTGCTGCCTTATATTCAGCGCTGTCCAGCGTACCCGCCGCCTCATGTGCCAGCAGCGTCTTCTGGACATCGGCTGGGAGCTGTGCGCGGAGTTCTGCTGCGCCCTGCAGCCACAGCGCCATTGAGGCCGGAGAGTTGGCGATAATCAGCGCTTTTAAGCCCGTTGGCTGGGTCACAGCATGTTCTGCGCCTAGCATGCCGCCCCACGATTGACCCAGTAGGGCGTAATTATCGGCAATGTCGAGATACCGCAGCAGGTTATCCAGTTCGTTGAGGAACAGTGCCGGTTGCCAGAAGTCGGCAGGCTGCTGCGGTAGATGAGTTGAGCGGCCGTTGCCTAGCTGATCGTAGTGGATCACCGCTCGCCCGCTGAGGGCGATATCACGGAACGCATCGACATAATCGTGCGTACATCCCGGCCCGCCGTGGGCAATGACCAGCGGCGTCAGGCCACTATGGATGTCGCCACAAATACGAAACCAGGTTTGGTATTCCCGAAACGGGGCGTAGCCTTCGCTAATGGTGTACATGAATGATCTTTACCCTGCTAAGTGGACCGGCTTTCAGGGTAAAGGGTCACAACCAACGCTGAACACTAGCAAAAATGCTAGTTCTTAGCTGTCGAGCAGACGGTAATGCAGAGCGCGTACCACCGCCTGTACGCGATTGCTGGCGCCCAGTTTTCTGGCTGCGGTATTCAGGTGCAACGTCACCGTCGCCACCGAGCGGTGCAGTTTACGGGCGATCTCTTTGGCGGTGAGCCCTTCAGCAGACCACGCCAGACATTCGCGTTCACGATTGCTTAGCTTCACGTGGAGACAGGTCAGCATGGTGCTATCGAATAGCGGAAAGGCTGACTCCTGGAACTGGTGGGCAATCAGCATCAGCTGCGCGAGGGTCGCGCTGATTTCCCGTTCCTGACGCTGGCCGGTATGGATGCCGGTGAGAGTCACGAATCCGCCGTTGGGGAGATGCAGGGGAACCGTTGCTCCACAGGGCATATTGTGTTCACGCATATAGTCGGTGACTGCGGTAGCGTGATCGTCGAGCCTGCCGCGCAGCATGCTTCTGTCCGGCCGTTGATAGGACCAGACGAAGGGCGCGCAGCTCTCCAGCGCACAGTGTTGTACCGGATCAACCTGGTAATATCCTCGCTCGCACCATAGCTGGCGCATATCCTCCGGTACATTGCACGTTTTCAGCAGCGATGGCGTAATCAGCTCCCCCTCCAGCGAACGCGGGACCGGCGTGTAGTCGTAAATAACCGCGTCGAATCCCAGCGTCCGGGTGTGCTGGAAAAGCCCACTGAATGCGTCATCGAGGCTGGTTGCCCGGGTGCTGCCGGGGCGTTCAAACTCCAGTCGCATATAACCCCCTTTACGTTAAACGAGACCTGCGACGGGCACGATTTGTGCAAAACCGTCAATAGCTCGCTCTGAGGCATGCAATTCCGGTGCCGTTACGGCGCAGCGCAAAACTAGTATTTTTGCTAACTGTTCAGCTTCCGACGTTGTCGTTAGCGTTAAGGCAACGACACACCAGCAGCATCGACGACGAGGAACACACCATGTGGAGCGAAGTAGCGCCCGATCAGTGCCATAACATTGCTGTGGATGGTTATAACGTCGTGGCTTATCAATTTGGCGACGGCGATGAGACCGTCCTCTGCCTCAACGGCGGACCTGGGCTACCCAGCGACTATTTGCGTGAGGCTCACTCCTGCCTGAAACAGCACGGCTACCGGGTGATTGCCTTTGATCAACTGGGAACCGGGAAATCCGACCGGCCGGATGACGCCAGCCTGTGGACCATGGCGCGCTACGTACGTGAAGTGGAAACCGTCCGCCAGGCGCTGGGACTCGGTAAGGTGCATCTGCTTGGTCATTCGTGGGGCGGATGGCTGGCGATTGAAGTGGCATTGCACCATCCTGGCGCAATTCGCTCGTTGATTCTGGAAAACACCGTCGCCGATATGCCGCATCTGGTGCAGGAACTGAACCGCCTGCGCGGTGCGCTGGGACCAGAAACCGTCGCCATGATGCAGCGCTATGAAGCGCTGGACTGGCTGGATCACCCGGCCTATCAGGCGGCGATTACCCTGCTTAATTATCGTCACGTCTGCCGCCTTGATGTGTGGCCCGAACCGGTTAAGCGATCGCTTGAGGACTGGAATACGGGGCCGTACATCACAATGCAGGGGCCGAACGAATTCCTCTATACCGGTAATTTAAAAGCGTGGAACCGCAGCGCGGAACTGGCTTCAATCCGCGTGCCGTGCCTGATAGTCACCGGGCAGCATGATGAACTGACGCCCGCCTGCGCCCTGAAAATGAAGCAGGGACTGGCGAATGCCGAAATAGCAGTTTTTGCCAATAGCAGCCATATGCCGTTTTACGAAGAGCCACAGGCTTACTACCCGGTTCTGCTCGATTTTCTGGCGCGTCAGCGCGATACGGGAGGATGTTGATGCATCGTTACCGCTTTCTGCTTTTTCGCCCGCTGCAGCTGCTGCCGGTTCTGCTCGGCATCAGCTTGATCACCTTCATGATGGTGCGGGCGATCCCCGGCGATCCGGCGCGCATTCTGCTGGGGGTCCGCAGCACTCCGGCGGCGCTGGCCCGCATCCGCGCGCAGTTTGGTCTCGATGAGCCGCTATGGGTGCAGTACGGCTATTTTCTACGCAACCTGCTGCAAGGAGAGCTGGGGAAGTCGATTGTGTATCGCGTGGATACTCTGAAGCTGATTGGTTCGCGTCTTGAACCAACGCTGTGGCTGGTACTGGGCAGCGTCCTGTTGGCCATTGCCTTGACGGTGCCACTAGCGGCGATTGCCGCACGCCAGCGTGGACGTCTCGCCGATCGGCTGATTCGTCTTTTTACCACCGCCGGGCTGGGGTTTCCGGCGTTCTGGCTCGGTATCATGCTGATTCTGCTGTTCAGCATCGTGCTTGGCTGGTTTCCGGTTTCCGGCTACGGCAGCGATTTTTTAGACCAGTTACGCCATATGGTTCTGCCGTGCCTGACCGTGGCGCTGGCGCTTTCAGCGGTATTGATTCGTAACCTGCGCGCCAGCCTGCTGGTGGAGATGAATAGTGACTATGTCGTGGCGGCACGGGCGCGCGGGCAGCGGGAAAGACGCATCTTCTGGCGACATGTGCTGCCCAATTCGCTGGTGCCAACCATCAATCTGCTGGCGGTGAATATCGGCTGGTTAATCGGCAGTACTGTAGTTATCGAAAGCGTGTTTGCCATCCCTGGCCTCGGGCAACTGCTGGTAAAGGCGATTTTTAGCCGCGACTACATGGTGGTTCAGGGCGTGGTCATGGTCTTTGCCCTTGCCACCGTGGTGGTCAGCCTGCTTGCGGACATCCTGACCGTGGCTCTCGATCCGAGGATAAAACTATGAAGGTGACGGCAACGTTTTCCCGTCTGCGTCAGCGGATTATTCCGCGCCAGCAGGCGCTATATGCCGGGCTGGCCATTGTCGGATTGTGGCTGTTGGTGGCCTGCCTGGCACCGTGGATTGCGCCGTTTGATCCGATTGCTCAGGACGCGTCCTCCAGCCTGCTGTCGCCGAGCGGCGCGCACCCGTTCGGTACTGACAACTTTGGTCGCGATGTCTTTTCCCGGGTGCTATGGGGTGCGCGGGTCGATCTGCAAATTTGCATACTGGGGGTCCTGTTCCCCTTTGTGCTCGGTACCACGCTGGGTGCGCTCTCCGGCTATTCTGGCGGCGTCGTGGATGCGCTGGTGATGCGGGTGATTGATATTGTGCTGGCTTTTCCGTTTCTGGTACTGATGCTGGCGATTATTGCCATCCTCGGGCCGGGGCTGAGCAGCTTTTATATTGCGATGGCGATAGTGGGCTGGGTCTCCTACGCCAGGCTGGTGCGCGCTCAGGTACTGACGCTGAAACAGCGAGATTTTATTCTGGCTGCCCGCAGCCTGGGCTATGGACACCTGCGCATTTTGTTCCGCCATCTGCTGCCGAATGCGCTAACCGGCGCGATCGTTTTTTCGATGTCCGACTGCGTACTGGTGCTGCTAAACGGGGCCTCTGTGAGCTATCTCGGGCTCGGCGTGCAGCCTCCAACCGCTGAATGGGGCGTGATGGTTGCCGAAGGGCAGAGCTTTATCACCACCGCGTGGTGGATAACCACCTTTCCGGGGATCGCCATCGTGCTGTTGGCAATGGGATTCAGCCTGCTGGCCGATGGGCTGGGGGATAAGTTAGGGGAGCGCGTATGAGTTTGTTGAAGGTTAATCACCTGACGGTCACGCGTGGTGAAGATATCGCGCTGGTAGATAACGTCTCATTCAGTCTCGAAGCCGGTGAGATGCTCGGGCTGGTCGGCGAGAGCGGGTCGGGAAAAACCGTAACCTGCCGGGCGCTGATGCGACTGTTGCCGGGGGCCGGACTGCGGATTACTGGCGGCGAAGTTCTGCTGGGAGGCCGCGATATTTTGTCCCTGAGCGAAGGGCAAATGTCGGCGGTGCGCGGACGAGAAATCGGCATGATTTTCCAGAACCCCTCCAGCCACTTGAATCCGGTGATGACTATAGGAGAACAGATTGCAGAAAGCCGCCGCCTCCATTTTGGCGCTAACCGTCGTCAGGCGCGGGAGGATGCGCTGGCGCTGCTGCGACAAGTGGGGGTCCCGGACCCGCAGAATCGGCTCAATAACTATCCGCATGAATTCTCCGGCGGCATGCGTCAGCGAGCGATGATTGCTGTCGCCCTCGCACCGGAGCCCACGCTGTTGATTGCCGATGAACCGACGACCGCGCTGGACGTGACCGTGCAGATGCAGATTTTGCGCCTGCTGAGCGACCTGCGCGCTGAGCTGGGGCTGGCGGTCATTATGATCACTCACGATCTCGGCGTGGTGGCGCAAACCTGTGACCGGATTGCGGTGATGTACGGCGGCCGACTGTGCGAGGTGGGCGGTAAGAGAGAAGTACTGGCCGGGCCGTTGCACCCATACACTCGCGGACTTATTGATTGTCAGCCGGTCAGCGAAGGCGGGCAGGGGAGGTTGACGACCATCGACGGCCAGCCGCCGGTTGCCGACCACTTTCCATCGGGCTGCCGTTTTCATCCGCGCTGTCGACGCGCCGATGAGACCTGCCTGGACCAGCCGTTGCTGCGCTACGGGCTGGATAGCCACAGCCACGCGGCAGCCTGCCATCACATATTGCCGACGCTTATCCGGCGGGAGGGATAATGGCTCACCCTAACTGGCCGCTGCTTGAGGCAGATAACCTTTCCGTCACCTTTCCGGTTTCCGGCGGGCTTTGGCAAGCGAAAAAAGTGGTACAAGCGGTTAACCAGGTCACGATACAAATTTATCCCGGCGAGACGTTGGGCCTGGTCGGCGAGTCCGGCAGCGGTAA
This sequence comes from Klebsiella sp. Ech2A, assembly GCF_030078455.1. Taxonomy (NCBI): domain Bacteria; kingdom Pseudomonadati; phylum Pseudomonadota; class Gammaproteobacteria; order Enterobacterales; family Enterobacteriaceae; genus Klebsiella; species Klebsiella sp. Ech2A. The sequence goes on from NZ_JAQGFU010000023.1 coordinate 33,558, forward strand.
AAGCACCCTTGGACGGGCGCTGTTGCAGCTCGAACGGGTTGCTGCCGGAGAGGTGCGGTTCGAAGGTCAGCGTATTACGCATGGCTTAACCAGCGATATCGCCCGTCTGCGCCAGCAAAGCGCGATGATTTTCCAGGATCCTTTTGCGTCATTAAATCCGCGACAGACCGTGGGAGAAAGTATTGCGGAGGTACTGCGCGTTCATCAGAAGGTACCGCGCGCGCAAGTTGCTCAGCGGGTAGCGGAACTGCTCACCCTGGTTGGTCTGCGTACGCAGCAGGCCAGCGCGAAACCGTCTCAGCTTAGCGGTGGTCAGTGTCAGCGCGCCGGTATTGCCAGAGCGCTGGCCATCGAGCCGCGGCTGATTGTGGCAGATGAGTGTGTCGCGGCGTTGGACGTATCTATTCAGGGGCAGATCGTGAATTTATTGATGGAGCTGCGGGAGAAGATGGGGCTGGCGATTCTGTTTATTGCTCACGACCTGGCGATTGTGCGTCGGCTCTGCGATCGCGTCGCGGTGATGTATCTCGGGCGGATCGTGGAGGAGGGGCCTACGGAAGCGGTCTTTACCCGACCACTGCATCCCTATACTGCCGCGCTGGTATCCGCGATCCCGGAAATTGACCCGGATAAACCGCTACCAAAAAATTTGCTGGCGGGCGAGCCGCCCAGCCCCGTCGCTGTTCCACCAGGTTGTGCATTTCATCCGCGCTGCCCTTATGCGCAGGTGCAGTGCCGCACCGGCGAACCACCACCAACCCGGCAGATTGCCGACCACGCTTATGCCTGCGTATTGAACCACGAAGGCGATGAGACCGTTTTTCCTTTGATAGGGGGATCTATTGATGAAGCACAGGCATGTTAAATTACTGGCGGCGAGCGTTTTTCTGACGCTCAGCGTGGTGAGCGAAATAGCGCAGGCGGCAGGTGTATTGACCATTGGCCGTCGGGAGGACAGCACCACTTTTGACCCGATAAAATCGGCGCAAAATGCCGACAACTGGGTTTTTTCCAACGTCTTCGATCCGCTGGTACGGGTGGATAAAACCGGGACTAAGCTGGAGCCTGGCGTGGCAGAGAGCTGGACGATTTCCCCGGACGGCAAGGTCTACACCTTTAAAATTCGCGATACCAAATTCTCTGACGGCACACCGCTGACCGCCAGCGATGCGGCGTTTAGCCTGTTGCGTATCCGCGATGATCAAGGTTCGCTGTGGCGCGATTCCTACAGCATTATCGCTAAAGCTGAAGCCACGGACCCGCGCACCCTGGTGGTCACGCTGAAATCGCCCTCAGCGCCATTCTTATCGCAGCTGGCATTGCCGAACGCCTCGGTGGTTTCACAGCAGGCTATGAAGGCGGAAGGTGAAGAGGCCTTTGCCGAAAAACCGGTAGGTTCCGGCGCGTTCAGCGTTAAAGAGTGGCTGCGTGGCGAAAAAATCGTGTTGGTTAAGAACCCGAACTTCTGGCAGGCGAAGAACGTCAGCCTGGACGGCGTGGAGTGGTTAACCATTCCGGATGATAATACCCGAATGCTGAAAGTGCAGGCCGGTGAGCTTGACGCCGCGCTGACCGTGCCTTTCTCGCGCATTGCATCGTTACAAAAAGATGCCAATCTGAAGGTTGAACTGGATCCTTCCACTCGGGAAGACCATCTGCTGATCAACCATTCTCACGGCGCGCTGGGCAAGGTGGAAGTGCGTCAGGCGCTGGACTTTGCGATTGATAAAGACGCTATCGTGAAGACCGTGACCTTTGGGTATGGTCAGGTGGCGAACTCCTACATTCCCGCCGGGGCGCTTTACCACTACGCGGACAATCTTCGCAGGCCATACGATCCGCAAAAGGCCAAAGAGATGCTGAAAGCGGCGGGGGCGGCCGATCTGAAGCTGAACTATGTGGTTAACGCCGGGGATGAAGTGGATGAGCAAATCGCAATTTTGCTCCAGCAGCAGCTGGCGAAAGTCGGGGTGACGGTGAATTTACAAAAAGTCGACCCGAGCCAGAGCTGGGATATGCTGGTAGCCGGGGATTACGATATTTCGGTGATGTACTGGACGAACGATATTCTTGACCCTGACCAGAAAACCACCTTTGTGCTTGGTCATGATGCCAATATGAACTATATGACCCGCTATCATAACGAGCAGGTTAAAGCGCTCGTGGCCGCGGCGCGCGTCGAAATGGACAGTGAAAAGCGCGAGCAGATGTATATCGACCTGCAAAAAATGGCCAAAGCCGACGTAAACTGGGTTGATCTGTATTACAGCCCGTACCGCAACGTCAGCCGCAAGAATATCGACGGTTTTTACCAAAATCCGCTGGGGCGCTTCTTCCTGGAAGATACCGTCAAAAAATAATGCCTCTTTGCGCCGGTTGATCTCGACGACCGGCGCTTTTTTTCACCTTTTCGGACAGCCTGCTTCCCCGGGAAACCCTCGACGAGCTCACTCCAACCACACACAGCAGCTCCTCACGCATTATCAGTAGGCTTGGCTTAGCAGGATGGGGACAGAACCTATCACACAGCAGCCGGCTGGACCGGGCTTCGGCGGACTGGCTTCTGCGTCCTGTTTTACGCTTGCGGGGCACCTTCTGTACTGCAAAAAAATACTCTCTTCGCAACTAAATACGAGCGGGTCCCATTTATTGACAGCCTTTAAGGGCGAGTATAAGGGTAATATAACTGTGTATATACAGTTGATGAGTGAAGTTATCATGGTTAATTTGCTAAAAGGACACAAAGTGAGAACTTGATTTAATTCCCGCTTACGCCTGTAATTCGAGGGTGGGTTATGCCAGCAACTTTACAATTGTTCGCTCATAGCTGCACTTGGTGTTGCCGTTCACCCCGTTGTCTGGACCGTCTGACGCACCATATCCTGGGGATTTTACTGTCCAGCATTCTTGGCGGAGGGCTGGGGAGAGATACCGTCAATACCGCTACTGATGCAGAAAAATTGCGTACTTTTATTAATAATGCAACGTTACATGAAGTTATATTATTTCCTGAATCCACTTCGCAATAATCAATAATGTCTATTCAATATATACTGTGTTTTTATTCAGTGCGATATAATGAAGGCAGAAAAAATTTTCGTTTGTCATAACGGAAGGATGGAATAGGTAGAAAGATTATTAAATAGCGCGGTAAGGAGGTGGTGGAACACCTTCTTACCGCTAACCACAGACAACTAAGCAGGAGTTGAATATGGCTGAGCAGAATTTTAAGCCAGAAAGTGCTATTGCCAAAATAGATTCTGATGAATCAGAAACGAGTGGTAAAAATTGCGAGCTGTTACGTAAAAAATCCGTTAAGCACTTGCAGAATAGATCCACAACGGAGTCATCACAACCGCTTAGCCGCACGGAGTTTTATGACCGTATGCGGCATGACTATATCCCGCTCCAGGGTGACTGGCTTTCGCAGGCCGGATTTACACCGGGTATGCCGGTAAAAATCAGAGTGATGCCAGATTGCATTGTGATCACCGCCCAGAACAGCCGGGAGCTGTTCGGTTGTGCCGAAGGGCTAAGCGCGGCTCATTTCAGCAAGAAGAAAATGGACTTGTGGATCAAGACGTTCCCCGGTGCGCTTAACGATACCGGTGACCTGCCGGTCATCCGGCGGGAGAAGCCCCGCTATGATTGCCTGAAGCGAAGCCGTGACTGAATTTTAAAGTAAAATCCCGGCTCAGGCGGCCGGGTTTTTTGTGAAGATCACTCAGGATCTGAAGGAGGCGATTTTCGCGAGTTGTATTTATCTATTAAATTAAACACTATAGTTGCTAACGTAATAGCCACCCCTGCAATGCATCCAAAAACAATTGCCCGTTTTATCTGTCCTTCGGGGATCAAAAAGTAACCGTTTTTAATATATACGATGAATGAAGCTCCAGCGCCTAAAATAAAACAGACCAATATGCAGAAAATGCAAGAGTAAATTAATAGTTTGATATATGAAATCATTTTTCACCTTCGTTATCTTGTTTAGATGTATTTTTCTGCACTGGTTTATTTAATAACTCTTTTGTATAGCTTATCGCGCATATCTTCAACAGAAGGCAGATCCTTATCGAGAGACCTTCTGGCTTAATTCTTTGGCTTTACCACAGGCTTCCGCTGACATTGTCCGGCAATCACTCAAATCCCGGGAGGCCAGCACATTATTCTCAACAACATTCCCGCTAGAAGAGGGAATGTTGTTGTTTAAAATGTAAGTTCAGGGATAAAGACTGTCTTCATAAGGGCTGTTAATAAGTATCTCATCAAGATGACTCTGCGCTTTTAGCCCCCAACTTTCATTTATCATGTGCATAAGCTCTATAATCTTATGAAAATATATGCGTCGACTGTCTTTTCCTGGAATTCGGTTAGAGAGTTCATAATCCACTGCAACCGCGTGTACAAAATCATAGATTATCCAATAAAGTAGCTCATCTATAGATGAAGTCACCTTTCTGGAAAACTCATAACCTCTCTCGGAACAGATATAATTATATTTTCCGTTCTCAAAAGAAATGTAGGGTGTACCATCACCGACAGGTGAAGTATGAAGAATGATCGACTGGGCGGGAAAATCGATTTTTGCAACCAGCATATCGACCTGTTTCTGAAGATCGTTAATATTTGTTAACATCTTAATTAACCTTCCGAATGTATTTGTTATCTAATAACCACTGCACATCTACTCGCTCCTTCATATCAGGCAGGATCTGAATACCTCCGCCAGGTTCACCAAAAGCAGGCGCTATTTTTCCCTGGATAACGGGCAATGGTTTGAGAACCTCATATTGATGATACTGTTCCGCTAACGAGCCCGGAGCTAAAGCACGTTGTTCCTGTGGAGTCCCCTGCGGTGATAGGAATGAGCCATTAGTTTTACCATATCTGTCAAGACGCGTTCCCACAGGGAGCGTTGCCTGAACTGGTTCCTCAGCAAAACCTAACTTTGTAGGCCAGTTCCAGTCACCTTTTCCATTACGGTAATGGTCGTATTGCGACCATCCTGAGGCTTCTTCATCAGCAGCAATTCTATTTGGCTCTGGTGTTCTTCCGGCAGTTGGTTTGGACGGTTTGGCAGTATCTACTCCTGTCGGTTTTTCCATCATCCCGTATACCGCACCACCTATCGCCGCCGTGGTGTGTACAACCGCCATACCATCGTACAGATTAGCAGCCGTTTCCTTACTCACCCCCCAGTTTTCAGCAATACGATTAACGTTAGCTTCACGCTCGGCTTTTGCATCCGCGCTGGCATACTGCCACATCAGGGCGTCAACCTGACCTTTACCTTCCTTGTAAACATTACCCATATTACCGACATACTGGCCGTCGAGTTTCTCGTCGTAGCTTTTCGCCATCGCTGTCAGTTCTTGGCGCATTCCCTGGCAGGCGGTTGATGACAGCCCCTTGCACGCTGCATCCAGCTTCGCATCGAACGCCTTATCCTTGGCGTTCAGGTCGCTGATAAGTTTCTCAGCCTGATGTTTTTTATCCCCTTCCAGATACGGCAGCGACCACTTCGCATCCTGTCGTTTCTTATCATCTGTGGCTGACAGCGCATTATTATCAACCGCGTTTTTACCTGCCTGTGCCCCAGCTACTGCATCCGCCGTACTGTTACCGGCAATACCGCCTGCAAGTCCGGCTGCCAGTGTACCTAACGCGCTGATGGTTTGTCTCTGCTCTTCCGTCAGGTCTTTTCGATCTACACCCGGATACATCTGCTGGGCAATATATTCTCCCATTACCGCACCGGATGCGCCAGCCAGCGCCGTGTTTCCATTAATTGTCGACATCACCGCGCCCAGTACCGCATGCGCCATCAGATTGGCTTCTGTGTTCACCTTTCCTGTGGCATCGGTGGTCATATTATGGATCACCTCTGCCAGATAGGGGGCCGAGCCGCCAGCCAGAGCTTTAGCCATGTCACCTCCAGCCAGCCCCTGGACTGCTGCCGTCGCTGCCTGGATACCTTGCTGAATAGCTGAACCGGTACCCCATTGCTGCTGCGCGGCCTTATAGCCGTCGGTGGCGGCCAGCTGAGCGTTATATTGCACCCAGTCCTCCTTGCTGGCGCCTTTTTCCGGCTCGTTGATCTTTTCCTTCGCCAGCTCGGCCTTACCTGCGTTGATGGCGTTAATCTGTCCCTCGGTGCGCGCAATATCCGCCACCTGGTTGCCAATCTCGCCAATCAGCTGGGTCTGCTGCAGGCGCTGCTGCTCCTTCTCCTTATCAAATATCGGCGACAGGGTCTGGTTGGCATGCTCCACGTCGCGGCTGAGGTTCGCCACGTCCTGCTGTTGTTTATCCTTATCCCGTACGACGATGTCGCCATCGCTCACCGCCGCGTGGGTGGTGCTGCTGTCGTGGCCTTCGTTGTTCCCGCCGGTCAGCAGACCGTTGGCCATGTTCCCGGCGAACTGGCTGCCGATGCTGCCGCCGCTGCTGAAGCCGACGCTCTGGTGCTCGGTTTTAAAATCGGCGCGGTTGTCGATATCGCCCCAGCCCAGCGTGCCGGTGTCGAGTCGGTTTTTATCTGCGGTGGCAGTGCTGCCAATCACCGCGCCATCCAGCCGGGTATGCTCGCCGACGGTGATGTCATAGCCGCCTTTGCCGGCAAAGATGCCCGTCTGCTCCACCACGGAATCGTAGTTGCTGTGCATCTTGTCCTTGCTGAGGTTGACGCTGGCGGAGCCGCTCATTGAGCCGAAGGTGAAGCTGCCCCCGGCGCTGGCGTTCTGCTGTCTGGAGTCGTAGCGGTCGCTGTCCTGCTCGGAGGTGAGGGTCAGGTTGCGGCCGATATCGGCGATAACCGTGTCGCCGCTGACCTGGGCGCCGGTGAGGGTGGTGTCGCGTCCGCTGTTGAGGATGAGGCTGTTGCCGGCATCGACGGTGGTTTCGCTGTGGGTGGTGCCGTTGCCGCTTTCGCTGCCTTTGCCCTTGTTGACGCTGGCGGAGACGCTGATCCCCCAGCCGCCGGAGCCCACGCCGATCCCTACGCCGACCGTGCCGCCTTTGCTTTCGTTTTTGCCTTCAAGCAGCGAGGTGTTTTCAGCAGAGATCAGGTTCAGGTCGCGGCTGGCGGAGAGGGCCACGTCGTTACCCGCCTTCAGCTGGCTGCCGACCGCGTTC
>NZ_JAQGFU010000240.1:0-6017 GCF_030078455.1 Klebsiella sp. Ech2A
GAGGCCCTGCCGCCGCTGGACGTCGGCGAGTGGCGGGCGGCGTTTAGCGACATCTGGCAGCTGCTGCCGCAGAGCGCCATGCCCGCGGCGCAGGTGCTGCCTTTTCGGCGCTGGCGGGAGGCTATCGTCGCCAGCGAGCGGCAGGGAAGAGAGCGCAAAATCCTGCTTGATTTCAGCTAGTCCTGCGGCGGCTGAGACGCAAAAACGCCGCCGGAGAGGGCTCCGGCGGCGCCAGGCTGTCTTGCTTCAGCAGAGCAGCGTCTACTTCTTCTTCTCGCCCAGGGTTGGGGTTTCATCGAAGAAGTTCCACGGCTTCAGCAGCGCGTGGGCCCATTCGGTAGGCATAATCGGCCACTCTTCGGCGCGCGCCACGTGGGTGGTGCCGGTGGTGATCCACACCACGTCATCATGGTTGTCCAGCGACTCGTTATCTTTTGCGTACTGACCAAGGCCGGTATCGTGAATCGAACGGTTGGGATACTTGCCTTCCGGGTAGCGCTCTTCCTGATGATAGCGGGTGACCCACAGCTGTTTATCCATAAAGCTCAGGCGGTGATAGATCCACTCATCGGGGGCAAACTTGGCGCCGGTCGCCACCGGATGCGTCCCGCCGGCGTAAGGGATTATCTGGTACGACACCGGGTTACCCATTCGGTTTTCTTTCGTGGTGTTGCTCAGCAGGCGGATGGTGCCCGGGTCAAATTTCTGCGCCGCTTTCTGTTCCGTATCGATGGCGTACTGGTTAATCTGCATGGTGCTGGTACGCGGGCCGCCGGCGGTATTCGGCTTCACTTCCGGGTCCATCGCCACCAGGCTGTTGTTCTCGCCGTCGACGTCGAGGTCGAGGCGGAAGTTGTAGATATGCTGGTGGGTGGTGCCGACGATGTTATGGTCGATCAGCGTCCCGTAGCGGGTATCCTCTTTGGCGCTCGGATCGTGCATGGTCTTCGCCAGCACGCCCTTCACCGCCTCAATGCCGGTGGCGCCGGCGTCGATGCCGATGGTGCCGTTCTCGTGGAAGACCCAGTCAAAGATGTAGTCGTAGTTGCCGACGGTGCTTATCCAGCGCACCACCAGCTCGCGACGCTCGGTGCTGACGTTGGGCTGACCCATCTCCTGGTGCTTGTATTCCGGCCCGGCATAGCGCTCAAAGATCGCCACGGCGCGCGGGATGGTGGTCGGCGTGCCGGTGTAGTCGGCGATGGTTTCATCCAACAGCACCGAGTTGGCCGGCGCGTCCTTGCCGCGTACGATAGGCGAGGTCAGGGTGCCCATGCCGTAGTCTCCGGAGTCGAGATAGGCCTTAAAGTACCAGCCGACGTCCGGATCGCCGTACGGCACAATCATCCCGCCGAGGGAGCCTTCGTACATCACCTGGCGCTTTTTACCGTTGTCGTTGTAGGTCACGGTGGACAAAATCGGCCCGACGCGCGAGTTCAGGCGCAGGTGGAAATCCCAGTTCTGCCAGTGGATCATATCGCCGGTGATGGTGTAGTTTTTGCCCTCCGGCTCGGTGATATCCAGCGGCTTCACCGCCGGCTTCACGCGGTCGCGGCCGTCGTAAGGGCGGGACTCCATCGGCACCGGGATCACCGGACCTTCCTCAATCTTGATGATTTTCTTCTGCTCGAGATCGACCACCGCCACCAGGTTCTCAATCGGGTGCGCCCAGTAGTTGCCGTCGCCGGTATCCAGATAGCTCACCACCTTCAGCAGCCGCGCGTCCTGTTTCAGACCATCTTTGCCGTCAAAGTAGCCGACGGTCAGCGGGGTGGTGATCACCTTTTTGGTATCGGTGATGCCGTGCTTTTTCAGCACTGCGGCAAACTCATCGCTGGCGTTGATGATGTTTTGCACGCTGGCAAAATCGTCGAGCAGCACCATGCCGTGGGCGTCTTTGATCGCTTTCCAGGAGAGGATCTTCTTGTTCTGTAAATCGACCACGCTTTCGATAACGTGCTTACCGTCGAGCATCACCACGTCGGCGGTACGCGGCGCGTCCACGGCGGTACCGTTCAGCGCAAAGGCCCACACCGCCGCCTTGTCCGGCTCGTGGAGGGAGATTTCGGTGAAGCGCGTATTCGGGCGGAACTCCGGCGCCGCTTTGACGATGGTGACCGCTTCGCTGATTTCCGCCGAGGTTAGGGAGTTGAGCGGGTGGGGGCGTTTTTCAACCTGGAAGGTTTGATCGAGGCCGGACTGGAATACGTCGTTAATAAAGGTCTCGGAAACCCAGGCTTTACCCTCTTTCATCACCACCGGAACCTGCAGGTTCAGCGGCTTGCCGTTGACGATGGCCGTTTTGGCGCCGGGCTTCACTTTGACATAGGCGCCGTCTTTGATCAGCGTAAACATCTGGGCATAGTCGTCCCACTGCACGTCGGCGCCAAACTCCTGCAGCGTCTTGTCCATCGGGACCATATGCGCTTCGCTACCGTGCGCCAGTACCGGCGTTTGCCAGGCGCAAAACAGGGCGACAGCCAGGGCCAAAGCCGTTTTACGCGGGGAAAGAATCGAGCCGTTTGCCATTGTGACCTCGTCTTATTGTTGTGTTATGCCTTGCCGCTGCGAAAGTCGGCTTCAGTCGCACTAAGCTATCAGCGCCGGGCCATTGGGCGTTTGTCTGCTCTTGCCAGGTTGTTTGTCAGATTTGCCAGTTATGCCCCGGGCAGGGCGTTGAGGAGGTGGCCCGGGGCGATGGGAGATCAGGCTGGGAAGTCCCCATGCTGGCGGGCAACGAGGGTCAGAATGGAGTAGAGCGCCACCGGCTGCTGGTGCTGGTTAAATATCTCTACCGCCCACTCGACGACGCCGGTGGCTTTCTCTTCCGCCGTGCGCTGGCGTTTGACCGTTTTACGCTTGCAGGTCAGGCGTACCTGGATGGTGTCTCCCGGCTTCACCGGCTCGATAAAGCGCAGATTTTCCATGCCGTAGTTGGCGATAACCGGCCCGACGCCGGCATCGACGAACAGCCCGGCGGCCGCGGAGATCAGGAAGTAGCCGTGCACCACCCGTTCGCCGAAAATCGACTCGGCGGCGGCAATTTTATCCATGTGGGCGTAGAAGTGGTCGCCGCTCAGGCAGGCAAAATTGACGATATCCGCCTCGGTCAGCGTGCGGCGCGGCGTCAGCAGACTGTCGCCGGGCTGGATCTCTTCGAAATATTTGCGGAACGGATGAACGCGGTCCTCGGCCACCTGCGCGCCGCGAACCCACTGTCTGGAGATGGCGGCCAGCATGGTCGGGCTGCCCTGAACCGCCGTGCGCTGCATATAGTGCTTCACCGAGCGCAGGCCGCCGAGCTCTTCGCCGCCTCCCGCCCGGCCCGGACCGCCGTGAACCAGCTGCGGCAGCGGAGAGCCGTGGCCGGTGGACTCGGCGGACGACTCTTCGTTGAGGATCTGAATTCGGCCGTGGCAGCGGGCGGCGCCGATAATAAACGATCGCGCCAGCTCGCCGCTGGCGGTAACCAGCGTCCCAACCAGGCTGCCTTCGCCCGCCCGGGCGAGGGTCAGCGCGTGCTCGCGGTTTTGGTAGGGCATCAGGGTTGCTACCGGGCCGAAGGCTTCGATGGCGTGCACCGCCGGGGTTTCATCCGGCTGCGGGCAGAACAGCAGCGTTGGCGGGAAAAAGGCCCCGGCGGCGCTGAGGTCAGCCCGGCCGCCGAGGCGGATCTCGCAGCCGGCCGCAATCAGCTTATTGACGTTCTCCTGCACGTCCCGGCGCTGGTCGCTATTCACCAGCGCGCCCATTTTGACCCCTTCCTGCGCCGGATCGCCCACCACCACCTTCCCCAGACGGGCGATCAGCGCCTCGCTCACCGCGCTGACCTGCGCCTGCGGCACGATGATCCGGCGGATAGCGGTACATTTCTGTCCGGCTTTAGCGGTCATTTCGCGCACCACTTCGCGAATAAACAGCGCGAACTCCGGCTGCTCCGGCGTGACGTCATCCCCCAGCACGCAGCAGTTCAGCGAGTCGGCTTCCATGGTGAAGGGGATGGATTTCGCCACCAGGTTCGGGTGCACGCGCAGCTGCTGGCCGGTGGCGGCGGAGCCGGTGAAGGTCACCACGTCCTGGCTATCGAGACGCTCGAGCAGATCCCCCGCGCCGCCGCAAATCAGGCTGAGGGCGCCTTCCGGCACCAGGCCGCTGTCAACGATGGATTTCACCATCGCCTGGGTCAGCTGGGCGGTGGCGGTGGCCGGCTTGACGATCGCCGGCATCCCGGCCAGCCAGGTTGGCGCCAGCTTCTCCAGCATCCCCCAGCAGGGGAAGTTGAAGGCGTTGATATGCACCGCCACGCCGGACTTCGAGGTCAGCACGTGGCGGGCGGCGAAACCTCCCTGTTTTGATAGCGGGATCGGCTCATCTTCCGGCCACAGATTATCGTCCGGCAGCTCCCGGCTGCCCAGTCCCGCATAGGTAAACAGCGTGCCGATGCCGCCTTCGATATCGACCCAGCTGTCGGCGCGGGTCGCCCCGGTTTGCGCCGAAATAGCGTAAAAGTCGGCCTTGTGCTCCAGCAGGTGTTTGGCCACCGCCTTGAGCATCGCACTGCGCTCAATAAAGGTCATGGCCTGCAGCGCTTTGCCGCCGCGCTCGATGGCAAAGCGGCGCGCCTGCGCCATATCCAGCCCTTCGCTGGAGACTTCCCACAGGGCTTCGCCGCTGATGGCGTGGTGAATAGTACGGGTGCGGCCCCGGCCGGTCTGCCAGGCGCCGGATAAGTAGCTGGCTAACTGCTGCATCGCGAATCTCCAGATGTGTTACGTTAAATATCTATAAATAGTTATTTTATGAATCATTAAATGCAAGCCTATATTTAATAATTTATTAACATTGTGATCGATGATGTCGTGGGCTCGTGTCGTATATTGTTGTATTTGCGCTGGTTGTGGAATGTTTTGCGGCGATCGTCACAAAAAGAACAAACAAAATTTGTGGTTTTATTTAACCGGAGTGTAACTTTTATAAAACAAAGTGATTCACAAAAATTGATTTGTTTAATTTACAGGAATCATAAGGGTGATGACGTGACAGAAGAACAACGCTTTGACCAGCGCATCGCGCAGGATACGGCTATCGAACCGCAGGACTGGATGCCCGACGCCTACCGCCAGACGCTGATCCGCCAGATTGGCCAGCATGCGCACTCCGAAATTGTCGGCATGCTGCCGGAAGGGAACTGGATCACCCGCGCGCCGACGCTGCGCCGTAAGGCGATCCTGCTGGCTAAGGTGCAGGATGAGGCCGGCCACGGCCTCTATCTGTACAGCGCGGCGGAAACCCTCGGCTGCGCCCGGGAAGATCTCTATCAGAAGATGCTCGACGGGCGGATGAAGTACTCCTCTATTTTTAACTACCCGACGCTGAGCTGGGCGGATATCGGCGTGATCGGCTGGCTGGTGGACGGCGCTGCCATCGTCAACCAGGTGGCGCTGTGCCGCACCTCCTACGGTCCGTACGCCAGGGCGATGGTCAAAATCTGCAAGGAAGAGAGCTTCCACCAGCGCCAGGGATTTGAAGCCTGCATGGTGCTGGCCCAGGGCAGCGACGAGCAGCGGCGGATGCTGCAGGACGCGATCGACCGCTTCTGGTGGCCGGCGCTGATGATGTTTGGCCCCAGCGATGACAGCTCGCCCAACAGCGCGCGCAGCATGGCGTGGAAGATCAAGCTGCACTCCAACGATGAGCTGCGCCAGCGCTTTGTCGACAACACCGTGCCGCAGGTCGAGCTCCTCGGGATGACCGTCCCGGACGCCGAGCTGCGCTTCGATGAGGCCAGCGGCCGCTATCGATTCGGCGAGATTGACTGGCAGGAGCTGAACGAGGTCATTAGCGGCCGCGGGATCTGCAACCATGAACGGCTGGCCGCCAAGCGTAAAGCCTGGGAAGAGGGGGCCTGGGTGCGGGAAGCCGCGCTGGCCCACGCGCAAAAACAACACTCCCGCGACGCGGCGTAAGGAGCACCACATGAGCAACGTTTACTGGCCGTTATATGAAGGTTTTGTCCG
>NZ_JAQGFU010000241.1:0-5962 GCF_030078455.1 Klebsiella sp. Ech2A
AGGCAACCCTGCTGGACGAACCGCTGGTTCTCTACCGGATTAAAGGTTCGGTGGTGGCGGCCCGCGACGTCTGCCCCCACCGCGGCGTACCGCTGACCCTCGGCTCTCACGACGACGAGGGGATTATTTGCCCCTATCACGGCCTGCGCTTCGGCGAAGAGGGGCGCTGCAACCGGATCCCCTCCAGCCCCGACCAGCCGGTGCCGGCCAGGCTCCACCTGACCCACTACGCGGTGGAGGAGCGCTTTGGGCTGATCTGGGTGTGCATGGCCTTCGACCCGGAGAACCCGATGCCGCTGCCCACCATGCCGCACTGGCACGATGAGGGGTTTCAGCAGATCAACTGCCCGGCGTTTGAAGTCAACGGCTTCGCCGGCCGCCAGGTGGAGGGGTTTCTCGACGTTGCCCATTTCGCGTGGATCCATACCGATACCTTCGCCGACCCGGATAATCAGGAAGTGCCGGCCTACAGCCCGCAGGAGACGCCCTTTGGCTTTATTGCCGACTACTGGAGCTCGGTCGGCAACTATCCGGCCAGCGCCGGATTCCGCGCGCCGGAAGGGTTTCAGTGGCTGCGCCATTTCGAGATGCACCTGCCCTTCACCGCGACGCTAACCATCCACTTCCCCGGCGAAGCCCGGCTGGTGATTATGAACGCCGCTTCGCCGGTATCGTCGCGCGTCACCCGCATGTTCGCGCCGATTGCGCGCAACTTCGATCTCCACGTTCCGGTCGCGGACGTGCACGCGTTCAATCTCCGCGTCTTCGAGGAGGACCGGCTGATGGTCGAAACCCAGCGTCCGGAGAGGCTGCCGCTGGACTTAACCCTTGAGGCGCATATTCCCGCCGACCGCAGCTCGATTGCCTATCGTCGCGGGCTGCAGAAGATGGGCTTTGGCGACTTTTTCCTCGTATAGGCGGAGGCGAAAATGAGTGAACTGCTGCAGGTGGTCGTTGACGGAATGTGGCGCGAGGGCGATACCAGCCTCGCCGTCAGGCTGGTCTCCGGACGCGGGGAGCCGCTGCCCGCGTGGCGGCCAGGGGCGCATATCGATCTCCATCTGCCGGATGGGATGACGCGTCAGTACTCGCTGACCGGCCCCACGACCGGCGCGGAGGGCTATCTGATCTGCGTCGCGCGGGATCGTAAATCGCGCGGCGGATCGCGCTATATCCACGAGACGCTGCGCCCGGGCCAGACGCTGCGCATCTCTCCCCCGCGCAACCTGTTTACGCTGCAGCCCGCGGAGCGCGTTGTGCTGCTGGCCGCCGGTATCGGCATTACGCCGCTGTACGCGATGCTGCTGCAGCTCGAAGCGGACGGCGTGCCCTGTGAGCTGCATTATTACGTCAGGCACCGCGAAAACGCGGCCTTCGTCCGCCCGCTGGCGCAGCGCTTCAGCCAGGGCAGCTGCGCCCTTTACTGCTCTGAGGAGGGGCAAAGCCCGCGCCAGCACCTCGCCACGACGCTCGCCGGGGCGCGGGCCGGAGAGCTTCTGTACCTCTGCGGGCCCCGGGGTTTTATGGCCTGCGCGCGCGAGGTCGCGGCGCAAAAGGGCTGGCCCGAGGCGCAGATCCACAGCGAAGCGTTTCAGGCAACCGCGCCGGTCGCCGACGTCAGCGGCGAGGCCGATACCTTTACCGTCACCCTGGCGTCGTCAGGCGCGCGGTGGCCGGTGCCGGCGCACCAGACCATTGCCCAGGTGCTCCAGCAGCAGGGGGTTGCGGTCCCGCTCTCCTGCGAGATGGGGATGTGCGGCGCCTGCCTCACGCCGGTTATCGAGGGCGTGGTCGATCACCGGGATACGGTGCAGTCCCCGGCGGAGAAAGCCGCCACCGCGCAGCGCATCGCGCTCTGCTGCTCCCGCAGCCGTTCGCCCAACCTGCTGATCGATCTCTAGCGGGGGTCGTTTTTCACCGGCGCCGGGCTGCCGTGGAGCAGGCTGGCGCCCTGCTCGCTGACACATATCAAAAGCCATCAAAAGCCGGCCAATCATTCCCTAATCGAATAATTTTAATAAAAATTATTCATTTCCCTTCTGAATCAAATGCCGTCATATTTGTATGACAAATCCGGCATCGCCAGACGCCTGCTGCTGGCTGAGAGCAAGAGATGCTCTCTCCCGGCGCACAATAAGCCTGACCAACCTGACCAGCTGTCTGGATATTGCCTGTCGCAGCTTCCAGACCGGTGCTCAGGGATCATTCTGAACATCCACTATAAAATTGAGTACTATCCGAGTATTTGCCAGCCAGCTTTTGGCTGGCTTTTTTTTAGCCGTTACCGGCCTGATTTTTCGTTTTTCAGCAGGTCGCTTAATCGGGCACGGTTTTGCGCTAACAAAGCGTTAAACGTCTCGCGGCTCTGCGGGTCTAACTCCGCCGCCAGCGCCTCGCGCTGCGCCTGCCTGCGAATACTCTCCTGCACCGACTTTAGCGCCGCCTCCATGGCAATAAGCTCCCCTGCCAGCTCGCTTTCAAGCGTTGAGCGATAGAGAAACTCCCGCACCAGCACGCCCATTTTGCTATTGGCCTGGTTAATCGCGGCGCTGCTTTTTTGCAGCGATTCGGCGACGGCGGCCAGTATTTTATTCTCACTCATTGCTCGGTTCCCCCGGCCGAGGCCAGCATCAGCGTCTCTGCCAGCTGGCGATGAAACATTTCACGCTGGGCGACGCTCAGGGCATCCAGCTCTTTTTTAACCGCGTTCACGCGGTCGAAGTACGCCTGCTGCACTTCTGCCCGGATCTCCCGTCGCCGCTCGGCGGGAATATCGCTAAAGGCGTCCGTTGCTGCCGGGTCGGGGGGAAAAAGCGAGCCAGGGAGTCGCCTGACCATAAGAGCCTCCTGATAGTTTAAAACAGGCGCATATTGCGCAGATCGCCGTCGCTGGTGTTGTAAATCGTGAATTGCTCGATCAGCGCAATAAACTCGTCGCGCGGCGGGATCCCATTCGCCAGCAGCTTACGCTGGCTCAGGGCGCACCACAGCGCCACCGAGTAGGCCTGACAGTTCACCGATTTTTCCGGGTTGAATTCAATATCCGTAAACGCCGAGTACTCCAGCACGCTCTCTTTAATCGGCGAATGGTTGAGGGCATTGAGGTACAGCCAGTCGTAGAAAGCGCTTTTCGGTTCTAATTCCCAGATGATGGCCGCGCGCTGTTCGTTCGGCTGGAAGGAAAAGTGCGCCAGTCGCCCGGATGTTTTCAGCTGCTCCGCACGCTTTGCCTCTTTCGGCGACAGGCGCATCAGTTCGCGGAAAGGCCCACGCACCACCCCGCTGTCAGTAAATACTTTCGAAGACTGAAACAGCGATTCCACGCTAATAAACTGTCCGCCGCTGCTCTGCACGCCCATATTAAAGGCGCTCAGCTCCCGGCCCAGGCTCTGCGTGGACTTACTCGATACCTCAAGAATTTTCGCGCCCGGGGCATCTAGCCGATAGTTCTCGTGCAGGGAGGCAATTGATTTCTGCTTTTGCGTCACCGCCAGCCCGGCAGACCAGCTGAAATCGACGTTAGCGATATCAACCAGGGTATCCCCCTGGCTTCTCGGGATAAACACGGGGCGTACGGCCATAAATTCACCTGAAAGAAAAACGAGAAGGATCGACCGTGATTATCGCCGGACTCTCGCGTAGCCATAAAGGAATATTATCGGCGCTGTAGAAAATAACCTCACTGATAAACCCGGGGGGAATATTGCCAAGATAGAGAATTTCCGCCTGAATATCATACGGGCGATCCCCGAACTCCTCGTCATTATCGCCGACAAACATGCTTTGAAACGCCGTATGCTTTTTACGCTCGCCGAGGCTGACGGCCCTCACCGCATTCGACGCCGCGTTGCTTTTGCAGAATACCGCCCGGTTAAGCAGCTGTGAAAAATCAAATGAGGGCTGGGTCGGTCCGCTGATTAGCTCTTTTTTGATCTTCAAAATCACCCAATCGCCGTGGCTTAACCCCTGAGAATATTTGTAGAGCATCTTATTATTAATATGCCCCACCGACAGAGAGATTGAGTCTCGTACTCCATCCAGCCGCAGTTCGTCATTATAATGAAAGGGGTAGCCCGCACTTTCAATTTGCTGGCGCGTCATAATACCTAAGGAAAATATCCCCTTTAAATTATCCAGGTGCGTAAAGTGATACAGCGCAGAGATATTTCGGCGTTTTATCTGTGAAAAATCTATCGCCCGCGCCCAGTTAAACTGCTGAATGGCATAGAACGGTTTGCCCGGAACCTGCTGCATAAATGCGTAGTGTAAATCAGATGTATAGGCCGGCGCCAAATGGGTCAACCCGGTAATCGCGTAGCGCGTTAGCATATAGTCCTTAAAGCCGACGACATGCATAATAATAGCCAGCGCCTCGGTCATCGTAATCGACACTGCGCCATTATCAGGCTCGCGACTTAGCGCCGGTTTTTCTTTATTAACGACGTCGAGATTATTAAATAGCGAATTGCGCCGCTGTGCTGCCTCGCGGAACGGCTCTGCCTCTCGCTGGCGCGACTCCGGCCTTACGATCGTCGGCGGCCGCACGACCGGCGGTTGGCTACCTGATTTAGTAGGTGGCGCTTCCTTCTTTTTTATTAAATTACCAATAACAGCCAGCACGATTAGAATGCCAATCACCGTCCACATATGAACTCCAGCAGCCGCATTATGATTTTGTTGTGTGTAAAAATGAACAGCGCCGCCTCCCCAATAATGGGTGCGGGCAAGGATTATCATATTAGTATTTTTACGCCAGTCGTCGGAGGCACGGAGCGTGAAATAAACAGGCGCGCTCTACGGTAATCCATTCATTGGGTTAACTCAAGAGCCATCAATATGGCTAATTTTTATCACCAGATACGCAGTAATAAACAGCAGCCCGTCATGCCATTGAGCAATCAGGCAGAATAAGTCCCTGTCAGCGCCGACGGCCGATCGGGCCGCAGCGCTTTTAAAAACGTCGCGATTCCGCCAGTATGGGTTCTCTCCCCCGCCCGCCGGGGAATTGATCACCTTGCTTAATGAGGAATAATGGAACGCTTATTTGTCTACGGTACGCTGCGTCCGGGCCACGCTAATGCCTATATTCTGGAAAATATCGGCGGAGAGTGGCTGCCGGGCACGGTGACCGGCACCTTTTATGCGCGCGGCTGGGGCGCTGCCGCTGATTTTCCGGGGATCGTCCTGAGTGAAAGCGGGCCGCAGGTCCACGGCTATCTGTTTGCGTCCGCAAAGCTGGCGGAGTTCTGGCCCGCGCTGGACGAGTTTGAAGAGGGCTACGACCGGGTGGAAGTTGAGGTGACGACGGCCGACGGTCGGCGCCTGTCCGCGTGGATCTATCAGCTCCAGCCGCCGGCTCAGCCGTAGGGGTTAACGCCCCGCATGGCTCCAGGGGCGTTGGCGTGACCGCCTATTAGTCGCGCCAGCCCAGCGCCGGCGCAACCTGTTTGAGGATGGACTCAATAACGTGCACGTTGTAATCCACGCCCAGCTGATTCGGCACGGTCAGCAATAAGGTGTCGGCTTCGGCAATCGCTTCGTCTCTCTTCAGCAGCTCGATCAGCCGGTCCGGCTCGGCGGCGTAGCTGCGCCCGAAAATCGCCCGCGTTTTCTCATCAAGCTGGCCAATCGTATCCCCGTCATCCCGGCCTGTACCAAAATACATCCGATCGCGATCGTTCATCAGGGCAAAAATACTGCGGCTGACCGAGACGCGCGGCGTACGGGAATGCCCCGCCTGCGCCCAGGCCTCGCGGTAGGCCCGGATCTGTTTTGCCTGCTGAATATGGAAAGGCTCGCCGGTTTCGTCATCTTTCAGCGTCGAGCTTTGCAGGTTCATCCCCAGCTTCGCCGCCCACACCGCCGTGGCGTTGGAACCCGCGCCCCACCAGATACGCTCGCGCAGCCCTTCGGCATACGGCTCGGGGCGCAGCAGGCCCGGCGGGTTGGGGAACATCGGCCG
>NZ_JAQGFU010000242.1:0-5839 GCF_030078455.1 Klebsiella sp. Ech2A
GGGCGCAACTGTACGCGGGGCTATATCGTGAAGGCTGAGTATCAGAATACCTCGGCGCAGGATACCCAATGGCTGGCCTTCAATATTCAGCGCCCGCGGTTGACCGCAAGATTGGCCGCCCAGTAGGTTTTAACGCGCGAGTAAACGATGTACTGGCCCATTCGCCAGTCGGTAATGCGGTAAGGGCCGCTGGCCAGCGGCGGGGGGGAGAGCGGGTCGCTGAGTTTGTGGTCCCGCCAGAACTTTTCCGGCATGACCGGCAGGGTGAACAGGCTGAGCATGTTCTCTTTGCCCGCCTGGCCGAGCTCAATGCGCACGGTGAGCGGGGCGATGGCCTTGACGCGGGTGCCTTTGTAGAACAGGCGAAACTGCGGGACGCCTTCGGTCATAAACTTCTGGAAGGTAAAGGCGACGTCGCTGGCGCGGATCGGCGTGCCGTCATGAAAGCGGGCCTGCGGATTGAGGGTGACCTCCACCCACGAAAAGTCATCGGCGTAGCGCGCCCCGTCGGCGATCAGCGGATAGTAGCTGCCCGCTTCGTCGTCGGAGGTGGTGAACAGCGTATCGTACAGGGCATCGGTACGCACGCCGGGGTTGCCGCGCAGCGCGTAGCGGTTGAAGTTGTCGAAGGTGCCAATGGAGGCGAGCGTGATGCCGCCGCCTTTTGGCGCCGTCGGGTCGGCGTAGGAGAAATGACTAAAGCCGTCAGGGTATTTCGGCTCGCCGATAATGGCGAAGCTGTGGCTCTCTTTCACGGTCTGCGCCTGACCGTTAAGGCTAATAAAGGTAACTAATATCAGGCAAATACGCGCGAACATGGCCAGGTTATTATCCTCTGTTGGCGGGCCCAGAGCGGGCCCATCCATAGATTAAATCATCATCAGCGCTCGGCGGCGGCGAAGTATTTCGCCGGTTCGTCGTGCGCGGCGAGCAGCGTTTCCAGCGGCAGAGGCCGGCTTATCCAGTAGCCCTGCAGGTAGTGCACGCCGTGCTTGCGCAGCCACTCCGCCTGTTCAGGCGTTTCAACCCCTTCGGCAACGGTCAGGAGCTGCAGGCGGCGGCTCAGCGTCAGCACGGCATCAAGCACCGGCGAAGTGACGGTTTCGGTCCCGATAGCCTGTACGAAGCCGCGATCGATTTTCAAATAGTCGAAGTTGTAGCGTTCAAGATAAATCAGCGCGCTGTGGCCGGTGCCAAAATCATCAATCGCAATTTCAAAGCCCTGCTCGTGCAGCCAGTCAAAGATGGCCAGCGATCGGTTCTTATCGATCATCGCGCGTTCGGTTATCTCCAGCACTACGCTAAAGTGGTTGGCAGGCAGGGCGGCGGCAAACTGCCGTAAATCCGGCTTAAAGCTGTCGGCGTGCAGGTGGGCTGGGGAGATATTCAGACCGAGCTTGCTCCCCGCCGGGAGGATCTTTTGCAGCGTTGGCGCATCGCGCGCGATCAGCGCCAGCAGATGGTGGGTCAGCGGCACGATCATCTGCTGGGTTTCGGCCAGGTTGATAAAGACGTCCGGGGGGATCTCGCCGGCGACCGGATGGCGCCAGCGCATCAGTACCTCAACGCCGCTAATGTGCAGGGTATCGGCTTTGACGACCGGCTGATAGACGATGTAAAACTGGTCGTTCTTTATTCCCATCAGGATTGCTTTTCGCGGATCGGACTTGATCGATAGCACGTAATAGCCCAGCAGTCCCGCCAGCAGCCCGCATACCACGCCCAACAGCAGGGCGTACTGGGTGTTTTCAGCCAGCCAGGTGTTGGCGTAGAGGTAGACCTTGAGCGGCAGCCCTGCGATCTGCGCTTCGCGGCTCGCCGTGGCGGGGATCGCTTCGGGGTTAAGCGGCCGGCTGCTGAAGGCCGAAATGGCGCGGTTGTTGACCACCAGCGCGATGCCGCTGAAGTCATTCTGGCGGGCGGAATAGAGAATATAGGGCGTCAGGTTGGTATTAATTGACACGAAAACGCCGTCGTTGCCGCCGTGTGGGCTGCGCACCCACATCGCCAGCGCCGAGCTTTTTGGCATCATCGGCGTACCCGGCAGAATGGCCATATCGATGGGTTTAGTGATATCGAGCTGCGGAATAAGCTGCTCCAGAGGGGTGTTCATGGGGCCGGTTGCCGAGGAGCAAAACGCCCGGCCATTTTTCACCAGCAGAAATGCCCGCACGTTTGGGCTGAACGCGGCATGGGCGGTCAGGCCCGACGCGACGTTCTCGCAATCCCGGTCGACCAGCGGCTGCAGGTCGGCAATGGTCTGATTAAGCTCGTGGAAGTACTCATTCAGGTAAACGTTGACGTTTTTGATGATGGAGTCAAAGCGTTCCGCGCGGTTGTGATAGATAACCATAAATTGAATGCTACCGGCCAGCAGGGCGACGATAACCCCAATCAGTGTGCTGGTCAGCCAGATTTTACGCCGGGGTGAGAAGTAGCGGGTAAGCATAGGCTATAGTCAGTCCGTGTTTAAGAGGCGCGCTAATGGGGTGAAAGAAAAACGATTTCACCGTTTCCATTTAAAGACATAGCTTATATTGCGGCTTTGCGAGGCGATGAGCAAAAAAAAACACTGCCCTGGCAGTGTTTTTTAATTTCCGTTCGTCAGCCAAGGGAAAACTGACGACGAAAGAGATTACGAACGGCTCAGTACACGGCGCGCTTCGTTATAGCGCTTTTTCCAGTACGGCTCGTTCATGCTGGAGATGGTCACACCGCTGCTGGTGGAAGCATGAACGAACTGGCTGTTGCCGATGTAGATACCCACATGGCGGCCAGTGGAACCCGCTCTGAACAGGACTAAATCACCCGTACGCAGCTGGGAACGTGAAATCGATTTGCCAGAATCCTGCTGCTCTGACGTTGAGCGCGGCAGTTCCAGACCAAACTGTTCGCGGAAGGTGCGCTGCACGAATGCCGAACAGTCGATGCCTTTCCGGGTGCTACCGCCAAGGCGGTAACGCACGCCTTTCCAGCTAGCATACTGGTCCATCAAACGGGACTTAACGTCCAGGTTGTTGACCATTGTTTCAAATTCATCCTGAGAGGCTTGCAGTGATGATAAATCGCCACTACCCACACCAAGCGTCTCAGAATGCATATTCTTTGCGGTACTACTTGTCGAACTACAGGCAGAGAGCAAAACTGCCACTGCAACCGCGGGAACGACCCGCAGGATATATCTCAAAATCGGCTGAGATTTGACCATGTTGTGTGTTTTCCCTTGTTGTCCTTAACGACAATGTCGTTATAAAAAATGCCAAACGTGTTAGAGCCTAAATACCTGGCAGCAATGAGACAATTCCTTAAATCTGAATTTGTGCAGTAACGCACAATTTAATTCTGATGCCGGTTTTACGTTGCTGGAAAGGCAAAACGAGAATGAGATTACCCTATCAACACTGGGATGGCGAGCGGTTTTGCGAGATTTCTTATAAGAATTTTTGCGACAAAAAGTGAATCATCGGGAAAGGCCAAAATAGCGGCAGAGATGGGTAAAAAATACGCAATTACCTCATTTGTAAGCCGATTAATGTGACAGAAAGATGATTGTGGGGATAAAAAAGGCGCAACATAAAAAAAGGGACCGAGAACGATCCCTTATGGATATTTAATAATATGCGACGGAAATGTTAATTTTTGTGCAACCCGCCGGGCAGGGTTCGGTCGAACCAGGCAATCATTTTGTCGCTCAATGGCGTCAGCAGAACCCAGGGGGCGCCGACCAGCAGCGCGGTTAATGAACCGACGGCAATATCGGTAAACCAGTGGGCGCCAATCATCACCCGCGGGAAGGCAAACACGACGAAAATGGCGAGGGAAATAGCAAACGCCCGACGGCCAAAATAGCGCCACATGAAGGCGGCGAAAATCAGCAGCATCATCCCGTGATCGCCCGGGAAGCTATCCTTCGAGGCATCTTTGGTCGGGAATGAGACCACGTCGCTGACCTTAACGATACCGCTAAACGAGAGCGACGGGCTGGCGCGCTTAACCGGCATCAGGTGCTGCGCCAGCTGGTTTATCACCACCGCCGACAGCAGCATGACCAGGCCGATGATGACGATTCGGCGGCGGCCGGCGCTTTGCTCCTTCAGCCAGAAGCTCAGCATCACGGCTCCCATCGCCAGCAGAGAGCAGGCGTCGAAAGCGCGGTTATTGATAATCGCCAGCAGCCAGGTATAGCCGCGGCTGACGCCGACGTTGTGGTTAAAGAAGTGGAAAATGGCGGAATCCAGCGGAAACCACAGCCCGTGGTTGGCGGGCAGATACCATGATAAAAAAAGCGCAATACCCGCGGCGTTAAGCAGCAGGATAAGGGAGATTCGGGTTTTATTCATAACGGTCGCATATTGTGTAAATGGCGGCAAACATAGCCGCCTTAACTTAAACGTAGCCTCAACAGAGCGGCTTGTAGTGCATTCCAGTCCGCCTCGCCGTCGCAGATAAGCTCTATGCGGCTGTCCGGCGGGGCGACGTTCTGCGTTTCAATATTGAGGTCCAGCCCCTGACGGTTAATCCGCACCAGGCCTTCGGCAATACGCATCACGCCCTTCACGCGGCCCACCGGGGCCAGCCGCGCCCACTCCAGCAGGCCAACGGTATCGAAGGTGGTATCGGCGTCAAATATCCAGCCGCAGGCCCGGTAGCCCTGGCCTTCGTTGAGGCTGCGGCGCCAGCGCTGGTGGCCGGTGAGACTCAGCGCCGCGAGGCCCTTTTTCTGCCCGTGGCCGTGCGCATGCTCCGCGCTTTCCGGCAGCGGACGAAGATTAAGCCGCGGCAGGTCCAGCAGCGCCGGGTCAATACTTCCCTGGGTGGCGCTGACGTGCAGGCGCTTGCCGGCATACTCCTGCCACCAGACGCCGAACGCGCGCTCGCTTTCGACGGTCATCCGGTCGGTTTTATTGCTGATAATGACGTCGGCGGCGGCCAACTGATCGCGGAAGTTTTCGTTGGCCACCACCTTCGGGTCCAGAAGCTGACGGGGATCGAGGACGCACAGCGTCGCGCGCAGGTCGATCCACGGCTCGTAGACCGCGGCGGTGAGAATATCGAGGATCTGTTTCGGATGACCGAGCCCGGTTGGCTCAATCAGCAGCCGGTCCGGCTTCCCCTGGCGCAGCAGGGTATTCAGCCCGACCTGCATTGGCAGGCCGTTGACGCAGCACATGCAGCCGCCGGGAATTTCTTTGAGTAATGCGCCGCTATCGGCCAGCAGAGCGCCGTCGATGCCCACTTCGCCAAACTCATTCACCAGTACGGCCCATTTTTCATCTGCAGGCTTGTGGGCCAGCAGATGAAGAATCGAGGTCGTTTTACCGCTGCCGAGAAACCCCGTGATCAAGTTTGTTTTGGTCACATTTTCTCCAGGATAGAAATGTAATGTTGTAACAGTTGGCGACTATCCTGACGAAAAAATGGGGAAAAGAGAAGGCTTACGACGGACAGAAAATATTTCTGTCCGTTAAACAGCAGAAATTGTTAAGAATCCAGCGCGGCGGCGATGGCCTCGCGCGCGCCCAGCGACGAGAGCTGGCGCCAGGCCGTGGTGACGTTGGCGACAAATTCGGCGCTGTGGGGAAGGTCGTTGCCAAAAATCTCTTCGAGGGAGAGCAGGGCGCTAACCCGCTCTTGCTCATTGCTGCCGGCGACCAGGGCGTGGATTTTCTCCGCCAGCGGGTCGCGAACGTCAATCGGCTGGCCGGCATCGTCCACGCCGCTGACGTAGCGCATCCAGCCGGCGACGCCAAGCGCCAGCAGCGGCCAGCGGCTGCCGCGGGCAAGATGCACCCGGATGCCGTCAAGAATGCGCTGCGGGAGCTTCGGGCTGCCGTCCATC
>NZ_JAQGFU010000243.1:0-5750 GCF_030078455.1 Klebsiella sp. Ech2A
CTTCTCGGCCAGCGCCACGTAGCTCTCGTAGGGCACAATCTGGTAGGCGGTATGGGTAAACTGCTGCAGCTGCTGCTGCACGGCGGCGACCAGCTCCGGATGGCGATGTCCGGTATTCAGCACGGCGATCCCGGCGGCAAAGTCGATGTAATCCCGACCTTCGACGTCGGTCAGGGTGGCGTTTTGCGCCGATTGGGCAAAGAAGTTGCACATCACGCCCACGCCGCGCGGGGTTGCTGCAAGACGACGCTGATGAAATTCGCTGTTGCTCATGTTTCACACCTTTTTAGCAAAAATTAATGACGTTGACCGGCGCGGAGGCTTACACCCCGAGGCGATCGCGCAGGCTGTAGTAGGCGGCACCCATCGCGGTGAACGGAATGCGCAGGCTGCGCCCGCCCGGGAACGGGTAGTGCGGCAGTTTGGCAAAGGCGTCGAAGCGCTCGGCGTCGCCGCGCAGCAGCTCGGAAATCAGCCTGCCGGCGAGGTGCGTGCAGGTGACGCCGTGGCCGCTGTAGCCCTGCATGTAGTAAATGTTCTTATCGAGACGGCCGAACTGCGGCATCCGCGAGAGGGTCAGCAGGAAGTTGCCGGTCCAGCGGTAGTCGATCTTCACGCCCTTCAGCTGGGGGAAGGTTTTCAGCAGCTTGGGCATAATCAGGCGCTCGATGTCGTCCGGGTCCCGGGCGCCGTACACCACGCCGCCGCCGTAGAGCAGGCGGTTATCGCCGGTTAAGCGGTAGTAATCCAGCAGGTAGTTGCAGTCCTCCACGCAGTAGTTCTGCGGGATCAGCGAGCGCGCGAGCTCCTCGGAGAGCGGCTCGGTGGTGACCACCTGGGTGCCGCAGGGCATGCTGCGCTTCGCCAGCTCCGGCTCGAGCTTATCGCCGAGATAGGCGTTACCGGCGACGATAACGTAGCGCGCGGTGACCTGGCCGCGGGCGGTGCTGACCACCGCCGGGCTGGTGTGCTGAATCTGCGTGACCGGCGACCGTTCGTACACCCGGCCGCCGTTGAGGCGGATGGCGTCCGCTTCGCCGATAGCCAGATTCAGGGGATGAATATGGCCACCGCTGCGGTCGAGCAGCGCGCCGGTGTAGCGATCGCTGTTGACTTCGCGACGGATAGCGCTGGCGTCCAGCAGCTCCAGCTGGCTATTGCCGTAGCGCTCCCAGTTTTCTTTTTGCTCTTCCAGCGTCTCCAGCTGCTTGTGGTTCATCGCCACAAACAGGCCGCCGGGACGGTAGTCGCAGGCAATCTGATAGCGCTTGATGCGTTCGCGGATAATATCCCCGCCCTCAAACATCATGCTGCCCAGCATTTTTGCCGCATCCGGGCCGTAGGTGCGTTCAATGACGTCGATATCGCGGCTGTAGGAGTTAACCAGCTGGCCGCCGTTGCGCCCGCTGGCGCCGAAGCCGATGCGCGCGCCTTCCAGCAGCACCACGTCATAGCCAAGTTCCGCAAGATGCAGGGCCGAAGAGAGGCCGGTATAGCCGCCGCCGACGACGCAGACGTCGCAGCTGATGGATTCATCCAGCGTCGGGAACGGCTCGTAGGCGTTGGCGCTGGCGGCGTAATAGCTGGTGGTATGTTCGGTCATGATTAGGACTCCAGAGCAATCCAGATGGTTTTCAGTTCGGTGAATTTTTCCAGCGCATGCAGGGACTTATCGCGTCCGTTTCCGCTCTGCTTGTAGCCGCCGAAAGGTACGGTCATATCACCATCGTTATAGTTGTTGACGAAGACCGAGCCGGCCTTCAGGCGGCGGCTCAGGCGGTGGGCGCGGGAGAGATCGCGGGTCCACACCGCGGCGCCGAGGCCGTAGCGGCTGTCGTTGGCCAGCTGCAGCGCCTGTTCTTCCGTTTTGAAGCGGGTCACCACCAGCACCGGGCCGAAGATCTCTTCCCGGCTGATGGTCGAGGCGGGATCGACGTCGACAAAAATGGTCGGGCCAATGGCCGCCGGCCACGGGTTTTTGCGCCCGTCGAGCAGCAGGGCGCTTTTGCTCTCCCCGGCGCGAATAAAGCTGTGAACGCTGTCGGCGTGGGCGTTATCGATAAGCATGCCCATCGTGGTGTTCGGGTCGAGCGGATTGCCCGGCTGCCAGAGGCTCGCCTGCTCCTGCAGACGCGCGAGAAATTCGTCGGCGATGCTCTCTTCCACCAGCAGGCGGGTACCGGCAATGCACACCTGGCCCTGGTTGTAGAAGATGCCGCCGGCGGTGGCGTTCACCGCTTTTTGCAGATCGGGGCAGTCGGCGAAGACGATGTTGGCGCTTTTGCCGCCGGCCTCCAGCCACACGCGCTTCATATTGCTGTCGCCGGCATCTTTTAGCAGCTGCTTGCCGGTGCGAGTCGAGCCGGTAAAGGTGATGACCTCAACGTCCGGGTGCAGTGAGAGGGCCTGGCCCGCCTCGTGGCCGAAGCCGCTGATGACGTTGAGCACGCCGTCCGGCAGCCCGGCCTCTTTTGCCAGCCCGGCAAGGCGCAGCGCGCTGAGCGGCGATTTTTCTGACGGCTTAAGGATCACGCTATTGCCGGCAGCCAGCGCCGGGCCCAGCTTCCAGCAGGCCAGCAGCAGGGGGAAGTTCCACGGCACCACCGCGGCGACGACGCCAATCGGCTCGCGGACGATCATCGCCAGCTCGTTCACGCCGGTCGGGGCAACTTCGCCATAGACTTTATCGATGGCCTCGGCGTACCAGCGGATCGCGCGGGCCGCGCCGGGAATATCGTCGCGCAGGCTGTGGCGAATCGGTTTGCCGGTGTCGAGGGTTTCCAGCAGGGCCAGCTCTTCGCGATGGGCTTCCATCAGATCGGCAAATTTATGCAGTACCGCTTTACGTCGGGCCGGCGAGGCCTGGGACCAGTCGCCGCGATCGAAGACGCTGCGCGCGGCCTGAACGGCAAGCTCGACGTCGGCTTTTTTTCCGCGCGCCACGTGGGCCAGCGTTTGCTGAGCGGCGGGGTCGATGGTTTCAAAGGTGCTATTATCGGCGGCGGCGCAATATTCACCATTAATAAATAAACGGGTTTCCGGTTGCAGGCTGTTTGCTTTTTCCTGCCAGTAGTTTAGATGCTGAAAATCCATATATAGACTCCATCATAATATAAGCGGGTAAGAGTATTCATAAAGTAATCGGATAATAATATTCGGTATTTTCAGACAGCGCGGGGCGGCTTCGGCCAGAGCGCAAGCCGATGCGTTGGGATACGGAAGATCCCCGGAGTCAGATACCGTTCAGCGCTATTTATTGGCGCATTTTATTGAGGCCGGCGCAGAGTGATATTCCCGCGCTGCGCAAATAGATTATTTGCGTACTCTTCGCGCCGGCGGAAATATTTCATCCGCCGGCGCGGGCCTGAAGAAAACCTGAAACCAGCTCAGGCTAAAAATTAGAACGTGGTGGGGGTATGGGCACTGATAATTCGGCAAACGCCTGCCGAAGTATTGCTGAAGCTGTGCGGTATGCCGGTATTAATGGCATAGCTTTGCCCGGCAACCAGGTGGTACGACTGACCGTTAACAATCAGCACAACTTCACCTTCCAGTACGGTGCCTATCTCCTCACCCTGATGTTTGATCCTCTCCCCGGTAGTGGTTCCAGGCTGGTAAGTTTCAAAAATCATCGCCAGCGTACGGTTCGGATTTCCGTTGTGAACCAGCTTCATCGAAACGCCCTGACTGCCCATTTCGATAAGGTCATCCTGATTAATAACCACCTGCGGTTCATCAGGTTTTTCTGGTTCAGAAAAGAATTCCGAGAGCGACAGCCCATAGACTTTCAGCAGCTTTTGCAGCGTGCTGATGGCAGGACTGACTTTATCCTGCTCTATGGTACTGATGGCACTATGTGTTAACCCAGACAGTTCGGCGGCACGACGCTGTGAGAGACCCAGCTGTTGCCGGATCGCTGACAGACGTTTCCCTGGCGCCAGTCCGTCATCGCTCATATTTGCATTTCCTTAACTGTAGTGGTCAGAGCCGCTGCTTTTCAGCAACGTGGTTCTGACAGGCGGTGATAAAACCTTCAAACAACATACGCGACAGGGCGTATTCGCTACTGTTCCATTCAGGATGCCACTGTACGCCCAGCGCGAAAGGGTGGTCGTTAACGCTGACCGCTTCCGCCAGCCCGTCCGAAGAGCGGGCCTCCACGCGCAGACGTGGGCCTAATGTTTTTGCTCCCTGCCCGTGTAGCGAGTTTACCCAAAACGTGTTGCAGCCCGGTATTAACTGAGAAAGTAATCCTCCTTCCTGCACCTGAACCTCGTGAGAGGGAGCGTACTGCTCCTCTACCGGAAGCTCGGGGTCTTCGCGATGTTCAAGCAGTTCCGGCTGCTCGAAAAGACGACGATACAGAGTCCCGCCAGTGGCGACAACCAGTTCCTGCAACCCACGGCAGATGGCGAAAATGGGGATGCGCCTTTCGAGTGCGGCGGCAATTAATGCCATGCTCAGAAGATCACGCCCGGGATCGGCGTCAGGCTCATCGCCGTTTTCACCATAAAGGTGCGGCTGGACGTTGCTGGGGCTGCCTGGCAGGTAGATGCCGTCCAGCCTGGGTAACAGAGCGGCAAGCATTTCCGGTTCGGCCAGGGCGTGCGGCAGGGCGATCGGCAGCCCGCCGGCGTGAATAATCGCATTCAGGTACTTCTCCTGCAGGGTCTGGGTCTGGTGACCCTTAAGCCTGTTCCTGCACATCACGACGCCAATAACTGGCTTGTACATTATATTTTCCATGATCGCCCTCACAAAGTGGACTAAATTATGACCATTTAGGGTGTTAAAAGGCCATATCGTTCAATATTTTCTCAATCTAGCAGCGAAAATAGCCGTTTGCAAACTTAATTTAACATTTGACAAACATTTTGTTTGCATACACATTCGAATGGTGGACATTATATTTAACGGCAAGCAGGCCGAAGTCCGAAACCAACACAACGGCGGTGAATGATGGAAACCAATATCGTAGAAGTTGAGAATTTTGTTCAGCAGTCAGAAGAGAGACGGGGCAGCGCATTTACTGCTGAAGTAAAGCGCTACCTTGAAAGCTACCCTGATACCCAGTACGTCGACGTGCTGTTAACCGACCTGAACGGCTGCTTCCGCGGCAAGCGCATCCCGGTCTCCAGCCTCAGCAAGCTGGAGAAGGGCTGCTACTTCCCGGCGTCGGTTTTTGCGATGGATATTTTGGGCAACGTGGTGGAAGAGGCGGGCCTCGGCCAGGATATGGGCGAGCCGGACTGCACCTGCGTCCCGGTGCCGGGCACCTTAACCCCTTCCGCCGCCGATCCGCAATACATCGGCCAGGTGCTGCTGACCATGGTTGATGAAGATGGCGCTCCCTTTGACGTTGAGCCGCGGAACGTACTTAACCGCCTCTGGCAGCAGCTGCGCCAGCGCGGGCTGTTCCCCGTGGTAGCGGTAGAGCTGGAGTTCTATTTACTCGATCGCAAGCGCGATGCCGAAGGCTATCTCCAGCCGCCCTGCGCGCCGGGCACCGACGTGCGCAACACCCAAAGCCAGGTTTACTCCGTGGATAACCTCAACCACTTCGCCGACGTGCTGAATGATATCGACGAGCTGGCCCAGCTGCAGCTGATCCCGGCCGACGGCGCGGTCGCGGAAGCCTCGCCGGGGCAGTTTGAAATCAACCTTTACCACACCGATAACGTGCTCGACGCCTGCGATGATGCGCTGGCGTTAAAACGCCTCGTGCGTTTAATGGCGGAGAAGCATAAGAT
>NZ_JAQGFU010000244.1:0-5740 GCF_030078455.1 Klebsiella sp. Ech2A
GTGCGTGGCGGCGCCAAAGGTGCGTAAAAGCGGGCCGCTGACGCCCGCTGCCCTGCCGGAGATTGACTACCCCCAGACGGCGTTCGATCCGCTGCTGTTTGCCGCCGACGAAAAAGCGGCCATCGCCGGCCTGCGCGCTTTTTGCCAGCATAAGGCCGCCGATTATGACCAGCAGCGCGACTTCCCGGCGCTGGAGGGCACCAGCCGGCTTTCGCCGTGCCTGGCGACGGGCGTACTCTCGCCGCGCCAGTGCCTGCATCGTCTGCTGGCGGAGCAGCCCGGCGAGGGCGGGTCGGTGTGGCTCAACGAGCTTATCTGGCGCGAGTTCTACCGCCACCTGATGGTTTACTATCCGGGGCTGAGCAAGGGGAAGCCGTTTATCGCCTGGACCGACAGGGTGGCGTGGCGCGACGATGCGCCGGGGCTGCAGGCGTGGCAGGAGGGGCGCACCGGCTTTCCGATTGTCGATGCCGCGATGCGTCAGCTCAACGCGACGGGCTGGATGCACAACCGCCTGCGGATGATTGTCGCCAGCTTTCTGGTGAAGGATCTGCGCGTCGACTGGCGCGCCGGCGAGCGCTATTTCATCAGCCAGCTGATCGACGGCGATTTAGCCGCCAATAACGGCGGCTGGCAGTGGGCGGCGTCTACCGGCACCGATGCGGCACCCTATTTCCGCATCTTCAACCCCACGACTCAGGGCGAGAAGTTTGATAAAGCGGGAGGATTTATTCGCCAATGGCTGCCGGAGCTGGCAGCGGTGCCGGAAAAGGCCCTGCACCAGCCGTGGGTCTGGGCCGATAAGCAGGGCGTAACCCTGGCGTACCCGCGCCCGCTGGTCGATCACAAGCAGGCGCGGCTGGAGACGCTGGCTGCCTGGGAAGCCGCCAGCAAAGGCGCTACTCCAGCGCCAGGCGGCGGGTCCTGACCCGCAGGGAGTGATAGAGCCAGATTGCCAGCACCAGGCCGACGCAGGCCAGCGAGCCCCAGGTAATCTGGCTGAACACCTCGATGTAGGCCTCAATCGCGTAGTGCGCCGCCCCGGCCGAATCGAACGAAGCCTGCGACGTCTGGTCGGCGATAACCCCCGCCAGATAGTTGGCGATGGCACCGGAGAGCAGCATATAGATGCCGGTCAGCACGCCGGTGACGCCGGGTATTTCAATCCGCGTAATCTGCGACATCGCCACCGGATCGATAAACAGTTCGGCAAAGCCCATGACCGCCAGCCCCAGCACCATCAGCGGCATTGAGGAGTGGCCGTAGGTTGCCGACCAGCGGGCGCTCAGCGTCAGGATACAAAAGCCGGCGCTCATCAGGCCAAGGCCGAGCGCAAATTTGCCCCAGATGCGCACGGTGCGGTTACCGCTGATATTCTCTTTGACCAGCCACGCCAGCACCATTCCGCAGAGCATCACCGCAAAGGCGTTCACCGACTGGAACATTGCGGTCGGGACTTCGTAGCTCATCACGTGGCGGTTAACGAAGCGGTCGATGTAGAGGCTGATGGAGCTGCCGCCCTGCTGGGCAAAGGCCCAGAACAGCAGGCTGAAGCCGGTCAGGATAATAATCAGCCGCAGATCCCGGCGCTGTTTGGCGGTATCCGCCCGCAGATAGATCCTTGCCAGCACCGCCAGGCCAATGACGGTGGCGACAATCAGCGCATAGACCGACCACTCCTGCCAGAACAGCACCGTAATCAGCAGCGGCGTAGCCACCAGCAGCACCAGCAGCCAGCCCCAGTTCGGCAGCAGAAAGCGGCGGGCGAGCAGCGCCTCGCGATTGACGCCGGCGGTGTGGCGAAAATGACGGCTGCCGCAGAGGAAAATCACCAGCCCGGCGATCATGCCGATGGCCGCCAGCGCGAAGCCCATTGCCCAGCTGTACTCTTCCTGCACGTATCCGCAGGCGATAGGCGCGATAATCGAGCCGATATTGCCCGCGGCGTACATCAGCGAGAAGCCGCCGTCGCGGCGCGGATCGGTCGGCTCGTATAGCTCACCGAGCAGGCAGCTGACGTTGGACTTAAACAGCCCGTAGCCGCAAACGATAATCGCCAGCGACAGGTAGAGGAAGGTGGGGGCGACTTCGCTGGCGCCGAGCACCAGGTGACCAACGGCCATCAGCAGCGCGCCGATCATCACCGCCATGCGGTTGCCTAACAGCTTATCGGCCAGAAAGCCGCCGAGGATCGGCGTAACGTAAACCAGGGAACAGTAGGCGCTGAAGAGGGCGTAGGCGTGGTTATCATCGTACTTAAGCTGATTGGTGAGGTACAAAATCAGCAGCGCCCGCATACCGTAAAAACTGAAATATTCCCAGATTTGCAGCGCGACGACGTAGTAGATGGCGCGCGGCTGCGATGATTGTGTGTTCATGTAACGCTTAGTTCCTGCCGTAAAACGAAAGTCGATCTTCCTGCATGAATAGCTATTTAGTAGTGAGATTCATGGTCTAAAAGGCTTTCTGATTATTTAATATGCTGTAATAGTGCATAAATATACACGAATGCGCGAAGGGGGGGGTAGACAAATTGCGGCTTTAAGCTAAAAGTCAAAATAGAGCGCGCTGCGAGCGTGCTATCGACGGTCAGCGAGGTTATCGTTATGTTATCTTCGCAGATACCCTGACGACCTGATGGAGCGGCAATGAAAAATAGCGAACTGGAACAACTCATTAACGAAAAGCTCAATAGCGCGACCTTCAGCGACTATGCGCCGAACGGCCTGCAGGTGGAAGGACGCGAGACGGTGCAACGAATTGTCACCGGCGTGACCGCCAGCCAGGCGCTGCTGGATGAGGCCGTCCGCCTGCAGGCGGACGCGGTGATTGTCCATCACGGCTATTTCTGGAAGGGAGAGGCGCCGGCGATTCGTGGCATCAAGCGCCAGCGTCTGAAGACCCTGCTGGCCAACGATATCAACCTCTACGGCTGGCACCTTCCGCTGGATGCTCACCCTGAACTGGGCAATAACGCCCAGCTGGCCCAGCTGCTGGGTATCACTATCAAGGGCGAAATTGAACCCCTGGTGCCGTGGGGCGAACTGTCGATGCCGGTCTCCGGCCTCGAGCTGGCCTCGTGGGTTGAAGCGCGTCTGGGTCGCAAACCGCTGTGGTGCGGCGATACCGGGCCGGAAAAAGTCTCCCGGGTGGCGTGGTGCACCGGCGGTGGCCAGGGCTTTATCGATAGCGCGGCGCGCTTTGGCGTCGATGCTTTTATCACCGGCGAAGTGTCGGAGCAAACCATCCATTCGGCGCGCGAGCAGTCGCTGCATTTTTATGCCGCCGGGCACCATGCCACCGAGCGCGGCGGTATTCGCGCCCTCAGCGAATGGCTGACGGAAAACACCGATCTGGACGTCACGTTTATTGATATCCCTAACCCGGCCTAAGGGAGAGAGAAAAGTGCAGCGAGCGCGTTGTTATCTGCTAGGCGAAACGGCGGTAGTGCTGGAGCTCGAGCCCCCGGTGACGCTGGAAAGCCAAAAGCGCATCTGGCGCCTGGCCCGGCGGTTGGCGGACCATGAAGATGCGGTGGATGTGATACCGGGGATGAACAATATCACCGTGGTGCTGCGCCATCCGCAGCTCATGGCGTGGGATGCGATTGAACGTTTACAGCGCTGGTGGGAAGAGAGTGAAGCCCTTGAGCCTGAGTCGCGGGAGATTGCGATCCCGGTGATCTACGGCGGAGAAGCGGGCCCTGACCTCGGCGAGGTGGCACGCCACTGCGGGCTGACGGAGAAGCAGGTGGTGGAGCTGCATTCGTCGGTGGAGTACGTGGTGTGGTTCCTCGGCTTCCAGCCGGGCTTCCCCTATCTCGGCGGCCTGCCGGAGCAGCTGGCAATGCCGCGCCGCGCGGAGCCGCGCCTGCAGGTTGCGGCGGGGTCAGTCGGCATCGGCGGCGCGCAAACCGGCGTCTATCCGCTGGCGACGCCGGGCGGCTGGCAGCTGCTGGGGCGCACGCCGCTGGCGCTATTTGATGCGCAGCGTAAAGAGCCGGCGCTGCTGCGCTCTGGCGACCGGGTGCGCTTTGTGCCGCAGAAGGAGGGCCTATGTTGAAGATGATCCGCGCCGGAATGTACACCTCGGTGCAGGACGGCGGACGGGAAGGTCAGCGTCGATCGGCCATCAGCCGCTGCGGCGCGCTGGATAAGCCGTCGCTGACGATCGCTAACCTGCTGGTGGGGAATGACGCCAATGCGGCCGCCCTGGAGATCACCCTTGGGCAGGTGGATATTGCGTTTGAACGCGACTGCTGGTTTGCGCTGACCGGCGCCGCCTGTGAGGCGACGGTGAACGGCAGGCCGGTATGGGTCGGCTGGCGGACGGCGGCGAAAGCCGGCCAGCATCTGGTGCTAAAAAATCCTCAGTACGGTATCCGCAGCTATCTGGCGGTGGCGGGGGGCATCGACGTGCCGGTGGTGCTGGGATCGCGCAGCACGGATCTGAAGGTCGGCATTGGCGGGCTGGAAGGACGACGTCTGCAGGACGGCGATCGGCTGAAACTGGGCAAAGCGTCCCGCGAGTTCAGCGGCCCGCAGGGCGTCAGGCAGCTGCCGATCGGCAACCGCATTCGCGCGCTGCCGGGGCCGGAATATCATGAATTCGACAGCGCCTCGCAGGCCTCCTTCTGGCGCTCGCCGTGGCAGCTGAGCGCGCAGAGCAACCGAATGGGCTACCGCCTGCAGGGACAGCCGCTGGTACGCACCACCGATCGCGAAATGCTCTCCCACGGCCTGCTGCCCGGCGTGGTGCAGGTGCCGCATAGCGGTCAGCCGATTGTGCTGATGAACGATGCGCAAACCACCGGCGGCTATCCGCGGATTGCGAGCATTATTGAGGCGGATATGTACCAGCTGGCGCAAATTCCTTTGGGTCAGCCCATTCACTTTATTCCCTGCTCGCTGGAGGAGGCGCTGAAAGCGCGCGCCGACCGCCAGCGCTACCTGGACCAGCTGGCGTGGAGGCTTAACGATGATAATTGACCTTAATGCCGATCTTGGCGAAGGCTGTGCCAACGACAGCGCTCTTTTACAGCTGGTCTCTTCCGCCAATATCGCCTGCGGTTTTCACGCCGGCGATGCGCTGCTGATGCACCAGTGCGTGCGCGAGGCGCTAAAATACGGCGTTGCCGTCGGGGCGCACCCCAGCTTCCCGGACCGGGAAAACTTCGGCCGCACCGCGATGCAGCTGCCGCCGGAGACGGTTTACGTCCAGACGCTATACCAGATTGGCGCCCTGGCGGCGATAGTTCGCGCCGAGGGCGGCGAGCTGCGGCACGTTAAGCCGCACGGCATGCTGTATAACCAGGCAGCAAAAGAGGCGCCGCTGGCGGATGCGATTGCCAGAGCCGTTCGCGATTTTAACCCCGAGCTGGTGCTGGTGGGGCTGGCGGGCAGCGAGCTGATTCGGGCGGGCCAGCATTACCGGCTAGCCACCCGCCAGGAGGTGTTTGCCGACCGGGGATACCTGGCCGACGGCAGCCTGGTGCCGCGTTCACAGCCCGGCGCGCTGATTGCCGACGAGGAGCAGGCGCTGGCGCAGACCCTGGAAATGGTGCAGCACCACCGGGTGCGCAGCGTCACCGGCGAGTGGGCGCACGTTATGGCGGAAACCGTCTGCCTGCACGGCGACGGGGAGCACGCGCTGGAGTTTGCCCGCCGTCTACGGGCGGCGTTTGCCGGACGTCACGTTCAGGTCAGCGCGGCGGTGGAAGACCAGGTTGGTAGATAGTTAC
>NZ_JAQGFU010000245.1:0-5735 GCF_030078455.1 Klebsiella sp. Ech2A
AGCCTGGCGTCATAAATAATCAGCGGCGGAACCGAGTCGGCGCAGGGCGCGGCGTTAACGATATTCCCGCCGATCGTCGCCTGGTTGCGCAGCTGGAGAGAGCCGATAGTTTTGCAGGCCGTGACCAGCAGAGGGTAGCGCGCCTTAATCTGCGGGTGTCTGACCAGGTCGGTAAAGCAGACCCCTGAGCCGATAATCAGCTCGTCGTTAAGCTCTTCTATCTGCCTGAGCTCCTGAAGCCCCGCAATATTGACCAGCTCAACCTCGTCGGTTTTCAACCGCGCCTGTACCAGTACGTCGGTCCCGCCGGCGATGGGCTGGCTATTTTCCCGCGCCAGCAGCTGCAGCGCCTCGTCCAGATTTTTCGGCGTCGCCATGCGCAGCGTATTGAGGCGCAGAACCTGCTTATGCTCCGCTCCCTCCGCCATGAGTTCGCTCTGGCGCTCGGGTTTTTTCAGGTTATAGCCGATGCGTACGCGCTCGAGGGTCAGGGGAAGCTGACGGTTCCGCTTCTCCAGGGCGAAGCAGACCGCGTTGTTAAGCGCCGCGGCTCCCAGCTCAAGGACCGGCTCGCCGATGACCTTGGCGCCTAAAGGCCCGGCGCGGTCGTGGTTTTCGACGGCGATAATATCGATATGGGGCATATCCTGGATGGTGGGCAGCAGATAGGTGTCAAAATTCTCGGATTTCACGGTCCCGTTTTCGGTATTAAAATCCTCCAGCATGCCGTATCCCACCATTCCCTGCAGCACGCCGCCGTAGACCTGACCGGCAAAGCCGACGGGATTGATCACCTTACCCACATCGTGGGCGGCGACGACGTTATTGATGGCAATCTTGCCGGTGCGGGTATCCAGCGCAATATCGGCGATCTGGCAGCCGTAGACCCAGGTGAAATAGGGGCTGCCGCAGCCTTTTTCCTCATCCCAGTGGATAGCCGGCGCCACGTGCCAGCCGTAGGAGGAGAGGTTGGCGCCCGTCGCCCGGGTCAAATCGACAACTTCCTGAAAGGTCAGGGTGGTGTGCGGCTGGTGCCGATTGAAGACCTTCCCCTCCTGCCACACCAGATCGTCGATACCGGCGGCCCCCAGCCGCTGGCTGACGGCGTTGGCCATCCGGTTCTTGATTTTATTGGCGGCGCTCAGGATGGCCTGGCCGCCCATCAGCGTGCCGCGGGAGGCGACGGTAGAGCCGCCGTCGGCGATCATCGAGGTGTCAGGTTCAGAGAACATCACGCGATCCAGTCCGATGCCGAAGGCTTCCGCGGTAATCAGCGACATGGTGGTTTGCAAACCCTGGCCGTTTTCAGAGACGGAGGTTGAAATGTTGATGCTGCCATCGGCGTTCACCTGCATCAGCGCCGATGAGGCGTCCAGGCCCTCCGCGCCGAGGGAGCACCCGCGATGGCTGAGCGCCAGGCCGATACCGTAGCGCACCGGCCCGCCCTCGGCGTTGAGCTTGCGATAGTGCTCACGCCTGGCGACGAACTCCGCTTTCGCCATGGCTTTTTCGAGGACCTCCTGCGCGGAGACCGTATGATTATCAAACACCTGCCCGGCCATGCTGGTATCGCCCTGGCGGAGAATATTGCGCAGGCGCAGCTCGACCGGGGAGAGCCCCATCGCTTCGGCAACCTCGTCCATCAGCGATTCATTGGCAAAAATCACCTGCGGAGCGCCGTAGCCGCGATAGGCGGAGGTGTAGTTATTGTTGGTATAGACCCCCGTCACGTCGACCCGCACGTTGGGAATGTTGTAAGGCCCGGCGGCCTGCACGGAGCTGCGCCAGGTTACGAACATGGTCTGCCCGGAGTAGCTGCCGCCATCGGCGATAATATCGACCTTAATCGCCTGAATGCGGGCCTCATCATCGAGGCCAATCTTGTACTTCATCTTATAGGGATGGCGTTTATAGCTCTCCCGCATCGACTGTTCCCGATTGTAGGAGATCTTGACCGGGCGGGAGGTCAGATGCGCCAGCAGGGCGGCCCGGCAGGCAATATTGTCGATAATATCGTCCTTGCCGCCAAAGGACCCGCCCAGTATCGAGCGCTTAACGTTGACCCGCGACTGCGGAAGGGCGAGGTATTTTGCCACGATCCCGCGTATCCGGTGGGCGTTCTGAATCGAGCCGCTAATGGTCATCACCTGCTCGTTGTTATCGATCCAGGCGGTGATGGATTCCGGTTCTATATAGCCATGTTCCTGAAACCCCACCTCGTACTCGCGTTCAAAAATATGCGTAGAGGCGGCAAAGCCGCTGTCGATATCGCCTTTGACGGTGTGGTGGTGATTAATAATATTGCTGTCGAGTTCGCTATGAATTAAGCGCGCTCCGGGCTTCATGGCCTCTTCTGGCGACACGATGGGCTGCCATGGCGTGTAGGTTATAGCAATCTTTTCCGCGGCAAGGCACGCCGCTTCATAGGTTTCGGCGGCGACGACCGCAATGACATCACCGCGATAAGCAATTTCATCGCGAATGATGGGGGGATAGTCGGGAATGATAACGCCAAGGCTCTTCTCGCCGGGAATATCCTCCCACGTGGCAATACGCACCACGCCAGGAACGCTCCTCGCCGCAGATAAGTCGAGCGTATCAATGCGTCCTGCAGGAATATCGACAAAACGACAAACGCCGTACAGCATATTTGCCATTTTAATATCATCGCCGTAAATAGCCTTGCCGCTCACCTTGGCCAGGCCATCAACGCGCGCGACTTCATTGCCAACCAGCGTAGTGGTCATATTTTTCTCCGTTTCCAGGTCCTGTCTCTTATACGAACGACGCCCGACGGATGGTGTCACCGTAGGTCGCACTGCCGCAGCTGCGGGGGATGTCTGTTGCGCGGCATAACGGTCGTAAAGACGTTTTTGCCTATCGGGCGAGAAGTAGCAATAGGTATGCCAGCTCAAAGGAATGGGTTTTTCGGGGTCGCCAACTGTGATGCCGATCGAACTTATTGGCGAAACGACGCTGCCTGCGGGAGAGGCCGCCGCCGTTGCCGGGTGATTATCATCTGCGCGGCGATAATTATTATCATAATGATAAAGGGCGGTGATGAAGAGATAGCCTTTCGGCGTCGGGAGGTGGCGCATGGCGACCAGAGGATGGGGCGTTTCCCGGCATTAGAGCCCCCGGGCGCCGGGTTGCGCCCGGGGGAGTACGGGGAAGGGAAGCTAGCGGAAAGGCGGTTCGTTGAAGGTGCGCAGCTTGCGCGAATGCATATGATCGCCTTCGGCCCGCAGGAGGTCGATGGCCTTAATGCCAATCTGCAAATGCTCTGAAATAGCCCCTTCATAAAAACGGTTGGCCTGGCCGGGGAGCTTTATCTCACCGTGCAGCGGCTTATCAGAGACGCACAGCAGCGTGCCGTAAGGGACGCGGAAGCGATAGCCCTGAGCGGCGATAGTCGCGCTTTCCATATCAATCGCGACGGCGCGGCTGAGGTTGAAGCGCAGCGCCGAGGCGGAATAGCGCAGCTCCCAGTTGCGATCGTCGGTGGTGACGACCGTCCCGGTGCGCAGCCGCTGCTTAACCTCTTCGCCCGGCATGCCGCTGATCTGCTTGGTGGCGTCGTACAGCGCGCGCTGGACCTCGGCAATGCTGGGGATCGGGATATCCGGCGGCAGCACCGCATCGAGCACGTGGTCGTCGCGCAGATAGGCGTGCGCCAGCACGTAGTCTCCGATGGTCTGGCTTTCGCGCAGGCCGCCGCAGTGGCCAATCATCAGCCACACGTCCGGGCGCAGCACCGCCAGATGATCGCAGATATTCTTGGCGTTAGAAGGGCCAACGCCGATGTTAATCAAGGTGATCCCCTGACCATCTTTGGTGATCAGGTGCCAGGCGGGCATCTGGTGCTTTTTCCATGCCAGGTCGGACACGGCCTGCTCCGGCGCTTCGGTATCCGCGGTGATCCAGATCCCGCCAGCGCAGGAGAGCGCAATATAGGGGCTGTCGGGATCGAGGATCTGGCTGCAGCCCCAGCGCACGAACTCATCCACGTAGCGGGTGTAGTTGGTGAACAGGACGTACGGCTGGAAATGGTCGACCGGCGTGCCGGTGTAGTGGCGCAGGCGGGCGAGGGAGAAATCGACGCGTCGGGCATCGAAGTGGGAAAGCGGGTGGTTTTCGGTCGGGTGGAATATCCCGTCGGCGGTTTCATCGCCAATCTGCGACAGCTCGGTGGTCGGGAAATGGCGGGTCAGGCCCGCGCTCATCGAGCGATCGAGGGTCAGCGCGGAGCCGTCGATCACGTAAGGGTAGGGAATTTCATGCTGCGAAAGCCCAACGCTAATGTGCGCGCCGTAATCCTCATACAGCAGGGTCAGCTGTTCGAGGAGGTAGGTGCGAAAGAGCTTAGGATTGGTAATGGTGGTGGTGTAACAGCCGGCGTGGGTGAAGCGGCCCCACGCGCGGGTTTTGAGGGCCTTGTGATCGGCGCCATCCCACGAAACGGACAGCAGCGGATAGACAAACAGCCCCTGGGTACGGACGCTCTCGTCAGGGAGCACGTTGTGGTTGATGTACTCGCCAATGGCTTTACGTAGCGCATTGACCGACTGCTCATACTGCGTTTCTAGCTGACTCAGCGCTTGTTCCGGGGTCAGACTGGCGGCCTTGTGGTTCATCGTTCGCTCCTTGTTTCAGGTCTGCTGACGTGTTCGATAGTATGTCACAGACCGAAAAGAGCGAAGGGGAATTTCACCGGCTGAGCGATGAAAATACTGCAAATAGAAACAGTTGGTGATTATTACTGGCGGCTATTCGGCCTCGGAATGCGCGCTATCTGCCCAGCGCTCGGGGCTGAAGTGCGTCGCCTTTTGCACCCTGAGGGTCACCGAGGGGTCGTCGTTGATGCGGTAGCGGGCGTTCGCCAGCGGCGTGAGCTTATCGCCGATTTTTAAGCCGCAGCGGCAGGGTTCAATCTCGGCAATGATCAGCAGCTGGCCGCTTTGTAAAACCACGCGGGTCGTTTCGGTGCAGACCTTTTTTACCCACCACTCCATCTCTTTCTCTCTGGCCTGTTATATTCCCGGCGATAATTGTCTTTTGCTCCGCTTCTGACAATAAGAATAGCCTTTCGGTTTAGTCTATGTTTAAAAAGCATCTCGCAGGCTTTAATCACACAAACACCAATGCGCCAACGGTCGTCATCTACGGCAAAGAAAATGGACAGCGATATGGCAATGATGCGCTTTACCCGACACCTGAATAAAGCTGGTTTAAAAGTCGCCTCGCTGGTGAAAAAAATCGCCGTGGGCCTGCTTATCGTGATTGGCGTTTTTTTTGCCGGACGTATTTATGAAACCCAGCGCGGGCCTGCGCTGCATTCGTGGCATACCTGGTCCGCCGATGAAATGTCGGCGGCTGAGATTGACCGCACCACCTTCGCCGGATATCTGGCGCGGGAGGGGGCTATTTTTCAGCAGATGAAAACCCAGCTGACGGATGCGCTTCCAGATAATGAAAAAACGCCGCTCAACCGTTTTTATGCCCAAAGCGAGGTCTACCCGGAGAAGTTTCAACCTAACTGGAACCGCTCCTTCGTGCTGCTGCCGGAGGGAAAGCCGCGCGGCACCGCGGTGCTGCTGCACGGGCTGACGGACTCGCCCTACAGCGTGCGCTATCTGGCAAAAGCCTATCAGCAGCAGGGGTTCGTGGCGGTGGTGCCGAGGCTGCCGGGACACGGCACCGCGCCGGGATCGCTGACCGCCGTTGACTGGCAGGCG
>NZ_JAQGFU010000246.1:0-5654 GCF_030078455.1 Klebsiella sp. Ech2A
ATGCGGAGGCTGGTGGGCGTCGACCATCAGAACGTTGAGTCCTGCGCGACGGGCGTAATAGCCTGCGGCGGCGCCGGTTGAGCCGCTGCCGATAATGATGAGGTCGTATTGCATGGTATGTTCCGGGTTTTTGCTTTATTAGCAGGGTAATTAACAACCCGCACTTATTCAAGCCCGAAAATAAATCAGGCACCAATCGGTGCCCGTTTAGTTAGAGTATATGGGTGACAGCAGAATCACTAATGTCTGCGGTACTCATTGACCTGGTATTCACCTGCTTCAATCTTCGCAATACCGGCTTCAAGAATAGAAATAAATTGACGTGCGACGTCCGTCGTCAGCCATAAAGTCTGGCCAATTTCAGCTTCATTACTGCTTTCATGAGTGGGGTTCTGGTAGTGCAGGCGCAACATCAGCGCGTCGTAGCTGTCTACGGTGCTGATGTCCCATCCGACGAGGGGATGGGTCTGGATGACTTCATTATTCTTTTCCATCATAACCCCTTATTCATATGTTAAAAGACAACAATTCTCGAGGTTTAATGCATATTTTTTGAAGCAAGTTAATTATATCAGGAGTTAAGAATAAACTCGAGAAATTAACGCGTGCGGGGCGAGCTTTTCTCTTTTTGCCGCTTTTTTGCGCAAATTTTGTCCCGCTGTACGTTATTTTGTAAGGAAATAATCAGGAAATTAAAGAAAAGTCTGAGTATTCAGGAAGAGGAAATAAAAAAGCCGGGGCGACCCGGCAAAAGAAGCACAATGAGGGAGCAAATTAATTTGCTGTACCGGTCAGACTTCGAGCCGCATGAGCCCGGAACAGGCAAAAAACCTCGATGAACAACCTGAGGTATTTTGCGCCGCCGCCTGCACGCAACCCGAATGACTCAGGGTACGTCGTGGATAAACCAGTCATCAGCGCTTTCCCAGGTTTCTTGCAGGATTTCGCTTATCCGGTCTTTATCTTCTTTAAGGCCACCTATAACCGAAAGATTGTTAGCGGTGGCGAAGCGTACGGTTACCTGGCTTGGTTTAGCCGGGAACTGCCGATCGATACGTCGGGAGAGTTCATTATTCAGCGCTTCTAAAGCGCCGCTCGGTAAGGCGGTAGTTTTGGCGATAGACACTTCGATGCGCATGATAGCCCCCTGTGCAATATACTGTTTATTTATACAGTATCATTTGCATATTTACAACAGAGGGCAGCGTTTTATTTTTTCATCGTCCAGCGCACGGTTTCACCGGCCAGGAAAGGGACCAGCGTGTCGCCAGGCAGCGCGATGCTGTCTGCCACAACGCTCTCTTCGCGCACCAGCTCAACAAAGGTTTCGTTGACCGGCAGGCCGTAGAAGCGCGGGCCGTTAAGCGAGCAAAATGCCTCGAAGTGCTGCAGCGCATTCATCTCTTCAAACACCGTCGCGTAGCTGCCCAGCGCGGTCGGCGCATTAAAGCAGCCGGCGCAGCCGCAGCTGGCTTCCTTACGATGACGGGCGTGCGGCGCGGAGTCGGTGCCGAGAAACGCGCGCGTAAAGCCGCTGGCGACCAGCTCGCGCAGCGCCTGCTGGTGAATATTGCGTTTGAGGATCGGCAGGCAGTAAAGGTGCGGACGAATACCGCCGACCAGCATGTGGTTACGGTTAAACATCAGATGCTGCGGCGTAATGGTGGCGGCCAGCAGCTCGTTGCCGTCGCGAACGTACTCTGCGGCGTCTTTGGTGGTGATATGTTCGAATACCACCTTCAGGCCCGGCAGGCGCTGGCGCAGCGGCTCCATGACCGTCTCGATAAAGCGCGCCTCTCGATCGAAAATATCGATTTCCGCGTGCGTGACTTCGCCGTGGACCAGCAGCGGCATGCCGAGTTTTTCCATGCGCTCAAGCACCGGCATAATGGTATCGATGCTGGTCACGCCGTGGCTGGAGTTAGTGGTGGCATTGGCCGGGTAGAGTTTAGCCGCGGTGAAAACGCCGGCCTCAAATCCGCGCTCCAGCTCGGCGGGATCGAGCGTATCGGTGAGGTAGCAGGTCATCAGAGGGGTAAAGTCATGCCCGGCGGGTACGGCGTTAAGGATCCGCTGGCGATAGGCGACGGCGGCTTCAACGGTGGTGACAGGCGGCGCCAGATTCGGCATCACGATCGCCCGACCGTAAAACTCGCTGGTGTAAGGCACGACGGTTTCCAGCATATCGTCATCGCGCAGATGGATGTGCCAGTCGTCAGGGCGACGGATTTTCAGTACCTGGGGTTGTGCTGTCATGGAAGGCTCCGGCTAATAGGTTCAGTCATCAGGGCTGTTTTTCACCGGGCACAAAGGATAAGCGTAAACGTTTTCCTTTGCATCAACTTCCGTAAAAAAACGGGCGCCAGGCGCC
This sequence comes from Klebsiella sp. Ech2A, assembly GCF_030078455.1. Lineage (NCBI taxonomy): Bacteria > Pseudomonadati > Pseudomonadota > Gammaproteobacteria > Enterobacterales > Enterobacteriaceae > Klebsiella > Klebsiella sp. Ech2A. The sequence goes on from NZ_JAQGFU010000246.1 coordinate 2,372, forward strand.
CGTGATGTTAATTGGTGAAGGGGATGATTATCTCACCCGGCTTGACCTCTATGCCTTTCGCGTACTTTTTCGCCAGCGCTTCGCCTGTGCTGGCGTCTTCGCGCAGAACGTAGGCGGGCTGCTGGTTAAAATAGCTGCGCAGGGATTGATTCAGGTAGGGGATCAGCGTCTGCACGACCGACTGCAGCTTCTCCGGCGCGACTTTCGCATCGACGACCTCCATCTCCTGCAGGAAGATCGCGCCTTTTTCCTTGTTGAAGACCGGCAGCGCTTTTAGCTTAAGGTCAATCGTGGCTTTTTGATTACCGAACAGCGAATTGAGATCCAGGCTGGCGACGCCGCTCAGGGTCACCTTATTCGGCTCCTCGCGACCAATCGCGCTGGTTAAATCGTGCAGCTCGATATGCGCATCCGCCACGCCAGGCAGGCCGATATCCTTGGCGAAGTGATTACGTTTCTGCAGCGCCTGATTAATTTCCTGTTCGCTTACCGAATACTGCGTAAGCTGATTACAGCCGCTCAGGAGGCCGCTAACGATAAGCGCGGCCACGATAAACATCTTTTTCATTGGGTTCCTTAACGTAATGCCATGGGCTCATCCTGACACAAAGCAGCATGGCCTGCCAGCACCACAGGCGCTAGCGGAAAATGCTGAAAATCAGCCCGGCATGACGCATCGAATCAGGTTCGCGGCTCCAGCATGCCGGAGGCCGAACGCCTGGCGCTGAATTGCCACCACAGAGCGATAAAGGTGATGAAGCCGATAATACCCAGCATCAGCCACGGCAGCTCCGGCTGATTGACCGCTTTCCCAGCGTCAAACAGCCACCCGCCGCCGGCGTAGCCGAAGGCCCCGCCAAAGGCCAGCCCCAGTCGGCTAAAGCCCATATAGCTGCCGCGCGCGCGGGCGTCGGCCAGCGATGCGCCCAGCGTTTCACGCGCCGGCTCGGCGATGATCGAACCCATATAGAAAATGCAAATCAGCGTAAACAGCTGCTGCAAGTTGCTGGTTAAGCCGATCGGCAGCATGGCCAGCGTCATGACCAGCAGGCCGGCCATCAGCCGATGCTCAAGCCGATAGCGTTTTTCACTCCAGCGGGCAATCGGATAGAGCAGCGTCAGGGAGATAGTCGCTTCAATGGCATACATCCATTTGACGGCGGCAGGGGAACCGGCGATGTCGTTGACCATAATCGGCAGCATCAGCATGACCTGCACCGCCAGCATGTAATAGCCGGTTAGCGTCAGGACATAGGTCACGAAGCGCCTGTCGCGCAGCACGCGCCCCAGTCCCTCGCGCACCGGCGTTTTTACCGTCGACAGCTTCCACGCCGGGAGATACCAGGCGTTAAAGCCGGCGCAGGCGACGAACAGCGCCGCGCCTACGCTACAGACGAGGCGGAAATCGTACTGTAACAGCCAGCTGCCGAGCAGGGCGCCGATGACCGCGCCGGCGCTGTCCTGCATCATCAGAAGCGAAAAGAAGCGGCCGCGCTGATGCGGACGCACCAGCTTAACCACCAGCGCGGCGCGCGGCGGGTCAAACAGCGTCCCGCCGAGGCCAGAGAGAATGCAGGATAGCCAGAGTACCCACGGCTCGTGGGCCACCGCCATCGCGGCAAAGCCGCCCGCGCGCATCAGCATACCGGTGACGATCATCGGCTTGGCGCCGAAGCGGTCGGCAACCGCGCCGCCAAAAATCCCCAGACCCTGCTGAACCAGCTGGCGCAGGCCGAGGGCGATCCCGACCATCAGCGCGGCCCAGCCCATCTGGTCAACAAAGCGAATGGAAATCAGCGGGAAGACGACAAAAAAGCCGAGAACGACCAGCATATTGTCGACCAACAGGAAGTATTTACCCAGGCTCCTTGCCTGCGATACGCGGGACATTTCCCCTCCTGGGAAAATAAAGATTAGCCCTTCTAGTGTGCGGGGAAGAGCGGGCGTTTCCCAGCGTACCTGCGACAATATTTTTTTATCAAAAAGCAAGTTTGATAGAGGCTATTCATCGAAAAGGGGAGATGGTGCAGAAAATGGTATGTTGCTGTTTTCACACCGTCGTTCAGGACAGGTATAGTGAAGGGAGCAGGGTAATAAGTCAGGGGAACAGGAGAGGGGAATGTTTGGCTACCGCAGTAACGTACCAAAGGTGCGTTTGACGACGGACAGGCTGGTGACGCGGCTGGTCCACGATCGTGACGCCTGGCGTCTGGCCGACTACTACGCGGAGAATAAAGGGTTCTTAAAACCCTGGGAGCCGGTGCGCGATGACAGCCACTGCTACCCCTCCGGCTGGCAGGCGCGCTTGTCGATGATTTCGGAGTTTCATAAGCAGGGATCGGCGTTCTACTTTGCGCTCCTCGATCCGGAAGAAAAAGAGATAGTCGGCGTGGCGAATTTTTCGAACGTGGTGCGCGGCTCGTTTCATGCCTGCTACCTCGGCTACTCCATCGGCGAGAAGTGGCAGGGGCAGGGCCTGATGTTTGAAGCGCTGACTTCGGCGATTCGCTATATGCAGCGCACGCAGCATATCCATCGCATTATGGCCAACTATATGCCGCACAACCAGCGCAGCGGCGATTTGCTGGCGCGTCTTGGCTTTGAAAAAGAGGGTTACGCCAAAGATTATCTGTTAATCGATGGCCAGTGGCGTGACCACGTATTGACGGCGTTGACGACACCGGACTGGATCCCGGGTCGCTAAGGAGAGAGCATGAAATATCAGTTAACCGCGCACGAAGCGCGCGTTATTGGCTGCCTACTGGAGAAACAGGTCACGACGCCGGAGCAGTATCCTCTATCGGTTAACGCGGTGGTGACCGCCTGCAACCAGAAAACCAACCGCGAGCCGGTGATGTCGCTCAGCGAAAGCGATATCCAGGATCTGCTGGATACGTTAGTTAAGCGCCATTTCCTGCGCACGTTGAGCGGGTTTGGCAATCGGGTGACCAAATACGAACAGCGCTTTTGCAACTCCGAGTTCGGCGATCTGAAGCTGACCCCGGCGGAGGTCGCGGTGGTCACGACGCTGCTGCTGCGCGGCGCGCAGACCCCGGGTGAGCTGCGCAGCCGGGCGCAGAGAATGTACGAATTTAGCGATATGGCGGAAATCGAAGGCGTGCTCGTGACGCTGGCTGGCCGCGAAGATGGTCCGTTCGTCGCACGTCTGCCTCGCGAGCCGGGGAAGCGCGAATGCCGCTACATGCATCTGTTCTGCGATGATATGGACTCGCTGATTACGGCGGTAGAAGCGGTATCGCCGTCGGGAGACGATCTCCAGACC
>NZ_JAQGFU010000247.1:0-5617 GCF_030078455.1 Klebsiella sp. Ech2A
CCCCTCTCTTTTCGGCGGCCGGGTCAGATGTGTATAGGAGACCGCGTGCGCCTGCAGGGCGCCACGCCGGTGGCGATCAAGCTGACGGTGCCTGATTTCGCCATCAACTGGGACGAAGTCGCCTCCGCCATCACGCCGCGGACGCGGATGATCGTGATCAACACGCCGCACAATCCCAGCGGCCAGGTGCTCTCCGCCGACGATTTAGCCCGCCTGGCGGCGCTGACCCGCAATACCGATATCGTTATTTTGTCGGATGAGGTGTATGAGCACGTGGTCTTCGACGGGGCGCAGCACCACGGGATGGCCACCCATCCGCAGCTGGCAGAGCGCAGCGTGATCGTCTCTTCCTTCGGTAAAACCTACCACGTGACCGGCTGGCGAGTCGGCTACTGCGTTGCACCGGCGGCGCTGATGGAGGAAATCTGCAAGGTGCATCAGTTTCTGATGTTTTCGGCCGATACGCCGATGCAGTACGCGTTTGCTGAGCAGATGACCGACCCGCAATCCTGGCTGGGGCTGGCGCCGTTTTATCAGCAAAAGCGCGATCTGCTGCGCCAGCAGCTGGCGGATTCGCCGTTCCGCCTGTTGCCGAGCGCCGGCTCCTTCTTCATGCTGGCGGACTACAGCCATTTCAGCGACGAAAGCGACAGCGAAATGGTGAAGAGGCTGATCGTCGACTACGGCGTCGCCACTATTCCACTGTCGGCGTTTTACGCGGATGGTACTGATAACAAACTGATACGTCTCTCTTTTGCGAAAGATGAAGCCACGTTACGGGCCGGCGCGCAGGCGCTGTGTCACGTTAAGCCGCGTTGAGGAGCCACACGATGAAAATAAAAGCCCTTACCCTCGCTTTGGGGATGATTTGCACCTTCTCCTCCTTTGCCGCCAGCGAATTACGCTACGGCGTGGAAGCGGAATACCCGCCGTTCGAAAGCCGTAATTCGGCCGGGGAGCTCGAAGGCTTCGATATCGATCTGGGGATGGCGATTTGCCAGGCCGCTCAGCTCAAGTGCAGCTGGGTGGAGACCTCGTTTGATGCGCTAATCCCGGGGCTGGTGGCGAAGAAATTCGACGCCATTAACTCGGCGATGAACATTACCGAGCAGCGGCGCAAGAGCATCGACTTTACCCAGCCTATCTACCGCATCCCGTCGCAGCTGGTCGGTAAAGCCGACAGCGGTATGCAGGCGACTCCGGAAGGGCTGAAGGGGAAAACCATCGGCGTGCTGCAGGGCTCAATTCAGGAGACCTACGCCAAAGAGCACTGGGAGAAGCACGGCGTCAGCGTGGTCTCCTATAAAGATCAGAATATGGCGTGGGCCGATCTGCTCAACGGGCGGATCGACGCTTCGCTGGTGATGTCCGCCGCCGGGCAGGCCGGTTTCCTTAGCAAGCCGCAGGGGAAAGGCTTTGGCTTTATCGGCAAGCCGGTGGCTGACGATACCATCCTCGGCAGCGGGATTGGCTACGGCCTGCGCAAGGGCGATGAGGCGACGAAAAAGCAGCTTGATGCCGCGATTGATAAAGTGCGCGCCGACGGCACCATTACCCGGCTGGCGGCGAAATACTTCCCGGGCATCGACGTTAGCGTCAAATAATGCGTCATTCTCCGCCGGTTTCTCCGGCGGGGAATTCGGTCTGGTCCGGTGGACATATTTTTTTCACGCTTTTTCTGTCGCCAACAATTGGATTATTAATCGTTTTTGTCTAGAGTGAGCGAAATTCACGACGCATCTGTTTGTCGCGTTGCCTCCCAACTGGCATAACTGAAGGACGCTTTCTCAGGCATGAATCGCAGACGTTTTCTTAAATCTTCCATGGCCGTTGCCGCCGTATGCGGAACGTCAGGAGTCGCCTCTCTTTTCTCAAAAGCCGCGCTTGCTGAAGAATCAGGCATTGCCGATGGGCTGACGCGCCGCTTTGACTTCTCCGTGTTACAAGGGATGGCCCACGATCTCTCCCGTCAGCCCTGGGGCGGCGCTCCGCGCGACCTGCCGCCGACGCTGGCGAATCTGACCCCGCAGGCCTATAACAGCATTCAGTACGATGCCGGGCACTCGCTGTGGAACAATATCGAAGATCGCAAGCTGGACATCCAGTTCTTCCACGTCGGCATGGGCTTTCGTCGCCGGGTGCGCATGTTCTCGCTGGATACGCAGAGCCAGCAGGCGCGTGAAATTCACTTCCGCCCGGAGCTGTTTAACTACAACGATGCCGGCGTAGACACCAAACAGCTGGTCGGGCAGAGCGACCTCGGCTTCGCCGGGTTCCGTGCCTTCAAGGCCCCGGAGCTGGCGCGTCGCGATATCGTGTCGTTCCTCGGCGCGAGCTACTTCCGCGCGGTGGACAGCACTTACCAGTACGGGCTCTCCGCCCGCGGCCTGGCGGTGGATACCTTTACCGACACGCCGGAAGAGTTCCCGGACTTTACCTCATTCTGGTTTGAAACCGTCAAGCCGGGCGCCACCGTCTTTACCGTCTACGCGCTGCTCGACAGCCCGAGCGTGACTGGCGCCTACAAGTTTGTCATCAACTGCCAGGAGACGCAGGTGATCATGGATGTGGAGAACCACATCTACGCCCGCAAGGACATCAAGCAGCTCGGCATCGCGCCGATGACCAGCATGTTCAGCTGCGGTAACAACGAGCGGCGGACCTGCGATACCATCCACCCGCAAATTCACGACTCCGATCGTCTCGCCATGTGGCGCGGCAACGGCGAGTGGGTGTGTCGTCCGCTGAATAACCCGCAGAAGCTGCAGTTCAACGCTTTCCAGGATAAAAACCCGCGCGGGTTTGGCCTGCTGCAGCTCGATCGCGATTTCTCGCACTATCAGGATATTATGGGCTGGTACAACAAGCGCCCAAGCCTGTGGGTCGAGCCGCGTAACCAGTGGGGCAAGGGCGCGGTCAGCCTGATGGAGATCCCGACCACCGGCGAGACGCTGGATAATATCGTCTGCTTCTGGCAGCCGGAAAAAGCGATCAAGGCGGGGGATGAGCTCGACTTCAGCTACCGCCTCTACTGGAGCGCGCAGCCGCCGGTCCGTTCACCGCTGGCCCGCGTGCTGGCAACCCGCACCGGCATGGGCGGCTTCCCGGAAGGCTGGGCGCCCGGCGAGCACTATCCGGACAAGTGGGCCCGTCGCTTTGCGATTGATTTTGTCGGCGGCGATCTGAAGGCCGCGGCGCCAAGGGGCATCGAGCCGGTGATCACCCTCTCCAACGGCGAGGCGAAGCAGGTTGAGATCCTCTACGTTGAGCCGTTTGACGGCTACCGGATCCTCTTCGACTGGTACCCGACTAACGACTCCACCGACCCGGTAGAGATGCGCATGTTCCTGCGCTGCCAGGGCGATGCGATCAGCGAAACCTGGCTGTATCAGTATTTCCCGCCGGCCGCGGACGAGCGTCGCTACGTCGATGACCGGGTGATGAAGTAACCGCCCGGCAGGCCGACCTGGACGAATGCGCCCGGGTCGGCCTGCGCGCAGTGAGAGAGTGCTATGACCACAGAAAATACCCCCGCAGCGGAAGAGATCGTCGTTAACGACCGGCTGGTGCTGCGCGCCGTTGATGAACGCTACGTCACCGTCCTGCACCAGCTGGTGGAAAAAAATAAAGACTGGCTGCAGAACTCCCTGAGCTGGCCGGCGGCGGTGAGCGGCGAAGATGAAACCCGACGCCACGTGCAGGGCAACGTCATGCTCCATCAGCGCGGCTACGCCAAAATGTTTCTGCTGTTCCTGCAGGATGAGATGGTCGGCGTCCTGTCCTTTAACCAGATTGAACCGATCAACAAGACGGCCTATATCGGCTACTGGATTGACGAAAGCCACCAGGGGCAGGGGCTGCTCTCGCAGGCGCTGCAGGCCTTTATCGACCACTACGCGCGCAGCGGTATCGTTCGCCGCTTCGTGATTAAGTGCCGGGTCGCCAACCACAAAAGTAACCAGGTGGCGCTGCGAAATGGTTTTACCCTCGAGGGCTGCCTGCAGCAGGCGGAGTATCTCAACGGCGCCTATGACGACCAGAATATCTACGGGCGGATTATCGACTATCGCGCCGGCGAGGAGTGATTCACGGTGACAGAAAGCCGGCCAGCGGCGTGCGGGTAATATGCTCGTCGCCGTTGATAAGCTTGCGGCCGCGCAGGTGAATTGCCTCCCCGTTAAGGGCTTCAATCAGCGCGTTATCGGTAATTTCCATCTGATGTTCGATCACCAGGTCGCCGCTGATGCGGGCGTGGCCCTGAATCAGCACCTCGTCATCCAGCAGGATGGGGCCGCCGCAGAGCCGGGCGTGACCGCCGACCATCACCCGATGTTTAAGCAGGCAGTTGCCCTCAACCACGGCATTTTCCGCGACCTGAGAGCTGTAGCGCAGGGTCGGAATGGCATCCTCTTCGCACCCGGCGATCAGCCGCGCGTGGTCATACACCCGCGCATTATCGCAAACCCAGACGTCGTTAATCTCGTTGCCCTCCAGCCGGGCGTGGTCAAAGATCTCCGCCCGATGCTCAACGAAGGCCCGCTCGACAAAGGCGTCGCCGTAGATTTGCGCCTGATGGGCGATCCGCGAGGCGCTGACGGTGGCCCGCTGGTAAATTTGCAGGATTTTGTCCTCGTCGTCGGTAAGACCCTGGGCGGCGATAATCAGGCAGCGGGGGAGGATCCGCGCCTCGTCGGCCAGCCGGCAGCGGCCGCGCACCTGTGAATCGGTAACGGTGACGTTGTCACTAATATGGGCGTGGTGGCTGACGTCGGCGCGCTCCAGCCGGGCGTTGCCGCCGATAATCGCGTGATGGCTGACGGTGCAGGCGCCGCTGAGCCGCGCGTTGCCTTCAACCCGCGCCCCGGCGAAAACGGCGCTGTTGGCATCGTCAATCCAGCACTCTCCCTCCTGGCTCAGGGCGGCCTCGTCGTCCAGCCAGCCGCCTTCGCTGCCCGCTTTCACGTCGGCGAAATCACGTAAGGCCACAATTTGCCGCAGATTTACGCTATGTTTAACCCCGTCCTCCTGATAGTGAAACTGGCGAACCTGCGCGCCCAGACAATATTTGTTCATCAGCGGCTCCCTTTACTTTTGCTTAACATAAACATAGCAAAGATCTCCGTAGCGCGTTTTCAAAGGTTCTTTTAAAATGCGACTTAAAGATAAATTGAAAAATTAAACAAAATGAATAAAAAAGAGTTGGATCGGCGAGTACTGAACCTACCCGCGGGCTATTTTGGGATGGTGCTGGGCATTATCGGAATGGGCTTTGCCTGGCGCTATGCCAGCACCATTTGGCCGGTAAGCCGCAGCGTTGGCGATGGCCTGGTGGTGCTGGCGGCCACGATATGGGCGCTGCTGGCCGTCGCGTTTATCACCCGCGCGATCCGCTTTCCGTGGAGCGTTCGCCAGGAGATGCGCCACCCGGTCGCCAGCAGCTTCGTCAGCCTGTTTCCGGCAACCACCATGCTGGTCTCCATCGGCTTCATGCCGTGGTGCCGCCCGCTCTCGCTGGGCCTGTTTATCATCGGCGTGGCGCTGCAGCTCGCCTATTCGGCCTGGCAAAGCGCCGGGCTGTGGCGCGGCAATCACCCCAGCGACGCGACGACGCCGGGCC
>NZ_JAQGFU010000248.1:0-5554 GCF_030078455.1 Klebsiella sp. Ech2A
AAGGGACAGCTGTGGAACGGCGTGCGAACCTTCTGCGCGCTGGTGATGGTCGGGGCATGGGGCATCAGCACCCAGTGGCAGTCCAGCGCCGCCGCGCTCACCCTTGCCGCCATCTGCTGCGTACTCTATTCCGTCTCGCCCTCGCCGTTTAAATCGCTGACGCTGCTGATGCGTACCCTGGTGCTGCTTTCGCTGTTCAGCTTCGTGGTGAAGTTCGGCCTGATGGTGCAGATAACCGATTTATGGCAATTTTTGCTGTTTCTTTTTCCGCTGCTCACCACCATGCAACTGCTCAAGCTGCAGATGCCGAAGCTGGCGGGCCTGTGGGGGCAGCTGATCGTATTTATGGGCTCGTTTATATCGGTGACCAACCCGCCGGTGTACGACTTTGCCGCATTCCTTAACGATAACCTCGGGAAAATCATCGGCGTAGGCCTTGCCTGGCTTGCCTTCGCGGTGATAAGCCCGGGCTCGGATGCGCGCAAGAGCCGTCGCCACATCAAAGCGTTACGGCGTCACTTTGTCGACCAGCTTAGCCGCCATCCGCAGCATAGCGAACACGAGTTTGAGTCTCTGGTTTATCACCATATCAGCCAGCTGAGCAACAGCCAGGATGCTCTGGCGCGCCGCTGGCTGCTGCGCTGGGGGGTTGTGCTGCTTAACTGTTCGCACGTGGTGTGGCAGCTGCGGGAGTGGGAAACCCGCTCCGACCCGCTCTCTCAGGTGCGCGACCTGTGCATCAGCCTGCTACGGGACGTGATGAGCGAGCGCGGCGTTCAGCAGCGGCCGCTGGCGTCAACGCTGCAGGAGCTGCAGCGCATTTGCGACACGCTTAATCATCACCACCAGCCGGCGGCCAGGGAGCTGGCGGCGGTTATCTGGCGCCTCTACTGCGCGCTGTCGCAGCTGGAGCAGGCCCCGGTTGCCGGAACCATAGAAGAGAGAACCGCGTGAGGCACCGCCGCTGAACGAAAAAACCCGGATAGCTGCGCGGGCCGTATCCGGGTTTATTGGGCATCTCACCGGCGCCGCGAGCGCTCTGGCTGCGCTTACGGGACGTCGTATCCCAGCGCGGCTTTGCGGATGCGGAACCACTGCTGGCGGGACATATTGAGCTTTTCTGCTACCAGCGCGGAGCGGACGCGCTCAATTTTACCGGAGCCGATAATCGGCAGCGGCTGCGACGGCAGGCGCAGGATCCACGCGTAAACCACCTGCTCAATGCTTTCGGCATTCAGCTCCTGGGCAACCCGGGCCAGCTCATCGCGCAGCGGCTGGAAGCTTTCATCATTAAACAGACGACCGCCGCCCAGGCAGGACCACGCCATCGGCCTGATCCGCAGCTGCTGCAGCTGATCTAAGGTGCCGTCCAGCAGCAGCGGCTGATGCACCGGAGAGATTTCCAGCTGGTTAGTCGACAGCGTAAACGGCAGACGCGATTGCAGCAGGGTAAACTGGGCCGGGGTGAAGTTAGAGACGCCGAAGTGGCGCACCTTGCCGCTGTGGTGCAGCGCGAGGAAGGCTTCGGCGACCTCATCGGCATCCATCAGCGGGTCCGGGCGATGGATCAGCAGCAGATCCAGGTGGTCGGTAGCCAGGTTGCGCAGCGACTGCTCGGCGCTGAGCACAATATGGTCGCGATCGGTAATGTAGTGCCCGATGGTGTTTTCCGCGCGCGCCATCGTGGCGATGCCGCATTTGCTGACGATTTCCATCCGGCTACGCAGGTGCGGAGCCAGCTTCAGCGCTTCACCAAACGCCGCCTCGCACTGATAGTCGCCGTAAATATCCGCATGATCGATGGTTGTGACGCCAAGATCCAGGTGCTGCTCAATAAAGCCGACCAGCTCTTTGGCGGACATTTTCCAGTCCATTAAACGCCAGTAGCCCATAACAAAACGCGAGAATTCCGGCCCCTGCGGGGCTATAGCAATACGCTGAACCATAACAACGTCCTCAACAAAAAAGTGCTTTGAGTATACTCATTTTTGCAATTAAAACAGTGAGGGTTGCTGCGGTTCTTCCGCTGTTTCCGCCTTAGTCGCGCGTAATTTGCGCAACAGGCGCTGACGACACAGCCGCAGAACGTCCTGCTTTTGTACGTCGCTCATCGTTTGCCAGGCGAAACGCTCTTCGCGGCTACGCAAACAGCCGCGACAGTAGCCGCGTTCGTCCGACTGACAAATTCCCCGGCACGGGCTCTGTACCGGGAAAAACTCCAGCTGCTCTGCCACCTCACGCCTCCGGTCACCTCGTTCTCTCTTTCATTGAAGACGTTTCATCCGCGGTTGGCAACTTTTGTTGCTCAGCCTCTGCGCCACGCATCATTTAAAATTATCGCTTGCATTAGACCAATCGGTCTACTACAGTGAGCGGCATGAACAAACATAGCGAATGCGATACCCGCGAACATATCCTGGCCACCGGCGAACAGCTGTGCATGCACCGCGGCTTTACCGGAATGGGCCTGAGCGAACTGCTGAAAACGGCGGAAGTGCCGAAGGGCTCTTTCTACCACTATTTTCGCTCGAAGGAAGCTTACGGGGTTGCGCTGCTGGAACATCACTACGCCGGCTATGTGCAGCGGCTGGTGGAGCATTTCGCCCACGGCGAAGGCAACTATCGCGATCGTCTGCTGGCCTACTATCAGCACACGCTCACCCAGTTCTGTCAGCAGGGCATTATCAGCGGCTGCCTGACGGTGAAGCTGTCGGCGGAAGTTTGCGATCTGTCGGAGTCGATGCGTACCGAGATGGATAAAGGCGCCAGCCAGATTATTTCGCTGCTTGGCGAAGCGCTGGAAAAGGGCCGTCAGGAAGGCAGCCTGGTCTTCAGCGGCGACGCGTTAACGCTGTCGCAGGTGCTCTACTCCCTGTGGCTGGGCGCCAACCTGCAGGCCAAGATTACGCGCAGCGCAACGCCGCTTGAAAGCGCCCTTGCCCATGCCAAAAGTATTATTGCTGCGCCTGGCGTTTAACAGGCGTTTTTATTTAACGAATTACGAGACGACCGGTCTACTCAGGAGTCATTATGTCCGAATCAAAATTGTTTACCCCGTTGAAAGTGGGTGCGGTCACCGTACCTAACCGCGTGTTTATGGCTCCGTTGACCCGCCTGCGCAGCATCGAGCCCGGCGATATCCCGACTCCGCTGATGGGCGAGTACTACCGCCAACGCGCCAGCTCCGGGCTGATTATCTCCGAAGCGACGCAGATTTCCGCCCAGGCTAAAGGCTATGCCGGCGCCCCGGGTCTGCACAGCCCGGAGCAAATCGCGGCCTGGCAGAAAATCACCGCCGGCGTTCACGCCGAAGCGGGACATATTGCCGTACAGCTGTGGCATACCGGTCGTATCTCGCATAACAGCCTGCAGCCAGGCGGCGCGGCGCCGGTTGCGCCTTCCGCAATCAGCGCCGGCACCCGTACGTCGCTGCGCGATGAGAACGGCCACGCCGTGCGCGCCGATACCTCGATGCCGCGTGCGCTGGAGCTCGATGAAATCCCGGGGATCGTCAACGACTTCCGCCAGGCAGTAGGCAACGCTCGTGACGCCGGCTTCGACCTCGTTGAGCTGCACTCGGCCCACGGCTACCTGCTGCACCAGTTCCTGTCACCAACGTCTAACCAGCGGAGCGATCAATACGGCGGCAGCGTTGAAAACCGCGCGCGCCTGGTGCTGGAAGTGGTTGATGCGGTTAGTAAAGAGTGGAGCGCCGACCGCATCGGTATCCGCGTATCGCCAATCGGCAGCTTCCAGAACGTCGATAACGGCCCGAACGAAGAAGCCGACGCCCTGTATCTGATTGAAGAGCTGGCTAAACGCGGCATCGCCTACCTGCACATGTCCGAGCCGGACTGGGCCGGCGGCCAGCCGTACAGCGATGAGTTCCGTCAGAAGGTTCGCGACCGCTTCCCGGGCGCCATCATCGGCGCGGGTGCCTACACCATTGAAAAAGCTAACGACCTGATCGGCAAAGGGCTGATTGACGCCGTGGCTTTCGGCCGCGACTTTATCGCCAACCCGGATCTGGTCGCTCGCCTGAAGCACAAGGCGGCGCTGAACCCGCAGCGTCCGGAGAGCTTCTACGGCGGCGGCGCGGAAGGCTATACCGACTACCCTACGCTGTAACCCTTTCTTTTATAGCGACAACATAATAGCGGCGGCCTGACGCCGCTATTTTTTCATCTGCCCGCCCGCAGTCCGCTTAGCGACGCGTTCAGGCCGGCTGCTGCAGCTGGTATCCTCCCTGCTCCCGCGGTTTGAGAACCGGCAGGCAGCTCAACAGCCGCTGCGTGTAGGGATGAAGAGGATTATCCAGAACCTCATCACTCCAGCCGCTCTCGACCAGAACCCCCTTTTCCATCACCAGCACCCTGTCCGCTATCTGCTCCACGGCGCCGAGATCGTGCGTAATAAACAGGCAGGCAAAGCCGTAATGCTGCTGGAGCCGCTTGAGCAGATCGAGAATTTGTTTCTGTACCGTCATATCCAGCGCTGAAGTGGGCTCATCGGCAATAATAAAGGCCGGGTGCCGGACAATCGCCCGCGCAATCGCCACCCGCTGGCGCTGTCCTCCCGAAAGCTGATGAGGATAGCGGGACATAAACAGGTCTCCCAGCCCAACCTCATCCAGCACCTCGCGCACCCGCTGCTCGCGCGCGCTGCGGTTCATCGTTGCCACCAGCAGCAGCGGCTCTTCGATAATTTGCGCGACGCGCATCCGCGGGTTAAGCGAGGAGAAGGGATCCTGCTGGATCATCTGGCACTCCCGCCGCCAGTTGGTCATCAGCGCCTTATCCGCCGGATTAAGCGCCCGCCCCCGAAACGCCAGCACGCCCTGGCTGGCCTTTAGCATGCCCGCAATAAGCTTACCAATGGTGGTTTTACCGGAACCGCTCGCGCCGACCAGCGCCACCGTCTCGCCGGCGCGCACGTTAAAGCTGATCCCTTTGACCGCGTGCGTCACCTTTTGCGGGCGGAACCAGGACTTGCGGCCTACGTAGCGGATATCGACATCCGTCAGCGCGATCACGCTTTCCGCCGCCAGCAGCCGCTGGCGGTCCGGCGCCGGCTGGCGTACCGGCAGCGCTTCCAGCAGGCGCCGGGTGTAGGCGTGCTGCGGTTCGGCCAGCAGCCGCTGGCTGTCGTTCTGCTCAACGATTTCGCCTTGTTCCATCACCATAATGCGCGACGCATAGCGTGCAACCATCGACAGATTGTGGCTAATCAGAATAACGGCGCTGCCCTTTTCGGCGGTGAGCGCCAGCATCAGATCCATAACCTCATGCTGTACCAGCACGTCCAGCGCGGTGGTCGGCTCATCGGCAACGATCAGCTTCGGCTCAAGTAGCATGACCGCGGCGATCATCACCCGCTGGCGCATGCCCCCGGAAAACTCATGGGGGTAAGCGCCTAGTAATTTCCCCGCATCCGCCAGGCCGACGCGCTCCAGCATTGCAATAATCTTTGCCCTTCGCGCGGGCTCGCTAAGGCGAGTGTGTAACGCCAGCCCTTCATCAAGCTGACGGCCAATCGTCATCGCCGGATTAAGCAA
>NZ_JAQGFU010000249.1:0-5475 GCF_030078455.1 Klebsiella sp. Ech2A
GCCGGACACCCCGTGGCAAAGCCAGCGCGATCGGCTGCTGGAAGTGGGGGCCTGGTACGCCGGGGTCTGCGGGACGCTGGGCAAATTTGCCAACGACTTTTCGCTGCTGATGCAGACGGAAGTTGCCGAAGTTGCGGAGCCGGTCGCGGAGGGCCGCGGGGGTTCGTCGACGATGCCGCACAAGCGTAACCCGGTCGGCTGCGCGGCGATCCTCACGGCGGCCCAGCGTACGCCGGGCCTGGTGGCCTGCCTGTATGCCGGCCAGGTTCAGCAGCACGGGCGCGCGCTCGGCGGCTGGCAGGCGGAGTGGGAGACGCTCCCGGAGCTGATTACCCTCGTCGGCGGCGCGCTGGAACAGAGCGTCGAGCTGGTGCGCGATATGCAGGTGTTCCCGCAAAAAATGCGCGCCGATCTCGATATTACCCACGGCCTGATTATGGCCGAAGCGGTGACCCTGGCGCTGGCGGAGTTTATCGGTAAGGCCGACGCCCATCATCGGGTCGAGGCGCTGTGCCGCCAGGCGATTGACCAGTCGCGCCCGCTGCAGGCGCTGCTGGAAAGCGACCCTCAGGTCAGCCGGCATCTTAGCGTAGCCCGTTTAACCCAGCTGCTGGACCCGACAACGGCTACCGGCAGTGCGGAAATTTTTGTGCGCCAGGTTGTGGCGCGTTACAAGGAACAACATGATGAACCTTGATTACCAGATTGACGGCCCGGAAGGTGCGCCGGTTATCGTTCTTTCTAACTCGCTGGGCACCACCCGGTCGATGTGGCAGCCGCAGCTTGGCGCGCTAACCGCGCGGTTTCGCGTGCTGCGTTACGACACCCACGGTCATGGTCAGACCGCTAAAAGCGGTAAAGTGACCCTTGCCCAGCTTGGCGAAGACGTTATTAGGCTGCTCGATCATCTGCAGATAGAGAAAGCCTGGTTTTGCGGGATTTCGATGGGCGGACTGACCGGACTGTGGCTGGGACGCTTCGCCCCGGAGCGATTTTACGCTATTGCGGTGGCCAATACCGCCGCGCGAATTGGCGACCAGGCCAGCTGGCTCTCGCGGGCGCGGGCCGTCCGTCAGGAGGGGATGGACGTGGTGGCCGCCGGCGCGGCGGACCGCTGGTTTAGCCACGCCTTTCGCCAGAAGGCGCCGGAGGTGGTCGCATCCCTGTGCCATCAGCTGACCCATAGCGATGCCGAGGGCTATGCCGCCTGCTGTGAAGCGCTGGCGGCGGCCGACCTGCGCAGTGAAGTCGGGCACATCAGCCTGCCAACCCTGATTATCGCCGGGGAAAGTGACCCTGTCACGACGGTGGCGGATGCCAACTTTCTCCATCAGCAGATCCCCGCCTCGCAGGTGGTGGTGGTCTCCGCATCGCATCTGTCTAATATCGAAGCGGCGAGCGCATTCAGCGCCGCATTACTGGGATTCTTCCGGGGAGAGCAGCATGGATGACAAGGCGCGTTATCAGCAGGGAATGGCGGTACGCCGTCAGGTGCTGGGCGATGCCCACGTTGACCGCACGCTGGATAAGCTGACCCCGCTCAATGAAGAGTTTCAGGACTTTATTACCCGCTACGCGTGGGGCGAAACCTGGACCCGACCGGGGCTGGATCGCCATACTCGCAGCATGATCACCATCGCGATGCTGATCGCGCTTAATCGCGAAGCGGAGCTCAAAATGCATCTGCGCGCTGCGTTTAATAACGGCGTGACCCGCGATGAGCTCAAGGAGCTGATTATGCACTCCGCGCTCTACTGCGGCCTGCCTGCGGCCAACGCCACGATGCATCTGGCGCAGCAGGTGTTTGACGATCTGGACGCGCGGCAGGCCTAGGCGCCCGCGTTCTCAGGCTGGCCGCGCGCGTTTGCGGCCGGCTCTCCTCGCGTTAACCCTCTTTTTTGTTTATCTCTTCCGGCGCAGCCGTCGGCGCTCGTCCTGACAAAATGTGCGATCTTCTTGACACAGCATTGACAAATAAATGCCTGGTCAGTAATTTCATTTGTAATTACTGACCAGGCAAATATCATGAATAAGCATCCGGGTATTATCAATAACAAGTTCCATCTGGGTTTATTAATCCATCTGGCAAATCAGTATAAAGATCAGCTCATTAGCCAGTATTTCTCCGGCATGGATATCACGGCCGCCCAGTTTAAGGTGCTGATCAGCATCTATAAGGGCGTCACCAGTCCGGTTGAGATCAGCAAAAATCTGGTCATGGACGCCGGGGCGATGAGCCGCATGGTGGATCGGATGGTCAAGCGCGATCTCATCAGCCGTTCGCCTAATCCGCAGGATAAGCGGCAGGTCGTGCTGGCGCTAAGCGGCAAAGGCGAGCTGATTTGCGAGCGCTTTGTCAATGAGGCGCTGGCGTCAATCATCAGCGACCTTACCGCCCGACTGACCCCCGACGAGTCTCGTTTACTGGTAGAGCTAATGACAAAAATGCTGCCAGACGAAATTGTTGCCCCTCATCGCTAACGTATTCAAGAAGGTCCGGACAAGATGGAAACCACACCTGCACAGTACGCCGAGCGCGGCAGCAAGCGCAAACGCAACTTTATTATTTTACTGATTATTCTGCTGCTGGCCGCCGGCGGCGGCGTGGCATGGTACCTGCTGTACGCCCGCTACTATGAATCGACCGACGATGCCTACGTTAACGGCAACCAGGTGACGCTCACTCCGCAGATCGGCGGCACGGTGACCCAGGTCACGGTGGATGAGGGGGATTTTGTGCAGAAGGGGCAGCCGCTGGTGCTGCTTGACCCGAGCGATACCGAAATTGCGCTACAGCAGGCGGAAGCCAATCTGGCCAACACCGTGCGCCAGGTTCGCGGACTCTACAGCACGGCGGATAACTATCGCGCGCAGGTGGCGGCGAAAAAGGTCGCCCTGCAGACGGCGCAAAACGACTACGCCCGGCGGCAGAAAATCTTCCAGAGCGGCGCCATCGCGGCGGAAGATCTCTCCCACTATCGCGACGCGGTCACCAGCGCGCAGAGCGACTTAGCCGCCGCTCAGGAGGCGTTACGCACCAACACCGCGATGGTTGACGATACGGTTATCGACAGCCATCCCGAAATTAAAAGCGCGGTAGCCACGCTGCGCCAGCGCTATCTGGACAATTCGCGCAGCACCATCGTTGCCCCGGTCAGCGGCTTCGTGGCGAAACGCGCGGTCCAGCTCGGCATGCGCGTCGATTCGGGGACCACCCTGATGGCTATCGTGCCGCTGAATGAGGTGTGGGTCGATGCCAACTTCAAAGAGAGCCAGATGAGCGGGATGCGCCTGGGGCAGAAAGTGACGCTTAACGCGGATCTCTACGGCGACGACGTGGAGTACCACGGCACCATTGAGAGCCTGGGCATCGGCACCGGCAGCGCGTTTTCGCTGCTGCCGGCGCAGAACGCCAGCGGCAACTGGATCAAAATCGTCCAGCGTCTGCCGGTGCGCATCACGCTGGATCCGCATGATATGCAGAAAAACCCGCTGCGCGTGGGGCTGTCGATGAACGTTCGCGTTGATATTCGCGATACCGACGGCCATCTGCTGCCGCAGCAAACCGTTAGCGCCCCGCGTTTCACCACGGATGTGTATCAGAACCCGCTGGAACAGGCGGACCAGCTGGTGGCTAAAATCCTTCATGACAACAGCAAAGCGGTAGCCGCCGGCGCCCGTTAAGAGAGACGTTATGCAAGATAAGGCCGCATTTACGCCGCCCAATATGTGGCTGGCGGTGCTCGCGCTGTCGCTGGCCACGTTTATGCAGGTGCTGGACTCCACGATTGCCAACGTGGCGCTGCCGACGATCGCCGGCAACCTCGGGGTCAGTGCCGATCAGGGGACGTGGGTTATCACCTCGTTTGCGGTGTGTAACGCCATTGCGCTGCCGCTGACCGGCTGGTTTACCCGGCGCTTCGGCCAGCTAAAGCTGTTTATCGGCTCGGTGGTGCTGTTTACCCTGACCTCGTTCCTGTGCGGGTTTGCCCACAGCATGAGCGAGCTGATTATCTTTCGCGCCCTGCAGGGCTTCTTCGCCGGGCCGATGTTCCCGATGTGCCAGACGCTGCTGCTGGTCATCTTCCCGTCGAGCAAGCGCAGCATGGCGCTGGCGCTGCTGTCGATGGTGACGGTGGTGGCGCCGATCGTCGGCCCCATTACCGGCGGCTGGATCACCGATAACTACTCCTGGCCGTGGATTTTCTACATCAACGTGCCGATCGGCATCTTTGCCGCGATTGTGGTCTGGACGCAGATGCGCGCGCGGGAAGAGACCACCACCCATGCGCCGATTGACTACATCGGCATTGCGCTGCTGGTGCTTGGCGTCGGGTTGCTGCAGGTGGTTCTGGATAAGGGCAACGACCTCGACTGGTTCGCCTCAATCCATATCGTCATTATGTCGGTAATTTCGGCGATATCG
This sequence comes from Klebsiella sp. Ech2A, assembly GCF_030078455.1. Taxonomy (NCBI): domain Bacteria; kingdom Pseudomonadati; phylum Pseudomonadota; class Gammaproteobacteria; order Enterobacterales; family Enterobacteriaceae; genus Klebsiella; species Klebsiella sp. Ech2A. The sequence goes on from NZ_JAQGFU010000249.1 coordinate 4,427, forward strand.
CTGGTTTCGTTCGTTATCTGGGAGCTGGGCGAGCGCCACCCGATAGTCAACCTGCGGCTGTTTAAGGACCGTAACTTTGCTATCGGCACGCTCTCGCTGACCCTGGGCTACGCGGCGTTTTTTGCCATCAACATTATTCTGCCGCAGTGGCTGCAAACCCAGATGGGCTACACCGCCATCTGGGCCGGGCTTGCCGCCGCGCCGATGGGCGTGTTGCCGCTGGTGATGACGCCGATGATTGGCCGCTACGCCAATAATTTCGATCTGCGTATTCTGGCTTCGCTCTCGTTCCTGACCATGGGGGCCTCCTGCCTTATTCGCGCGCAGTTCAACACCGACGTCGATTTCCGCACCATCGCCGAAGTGCAGCTGTTTATGGGGATCGGCGTGGCGTTTTTCTTTATGCCGATCACCACCATCGTGCTGTCGAATCTCAACGGGGCGGAGGTGGCGGAAGGTTCCGGTCTGGCAACCTTCTTCCGCGTGCTGGGCGGCTCGTTTGCCTCCTCGCTGACCACCTGGATCTGGTCGCGGCGGGAGGTGTTCCACCATGCCAACCTGACCGAAAGCGTCTCCGCCTATAATCCGGCGGCGGTGGACTACGTGGAGAAGATGGGCGGAGCGTCCCAGCAGCATATGGCGCTGATCGATAAAACTATCGAGCAGCAGGCCTATATGATGTCGACCATCGACTATTTCTGGGTGTTAGGCTGGGGCTTTATGGCGCTGATCGTGGTTATCTGGTTTGCCCGTCCGCCGTTCAGCCGCGCCGGAGCGCCGGGCGCCCCCTCGGCCGGTCACTAGTAACAAGCGGGGCCGAAACGCGGGTCAGCTGGCCTGGCGACCGGGTTAAGGGGTAGTCCACGAGGTCTGCGGCTTGTCGGCCGGGAGACGTTCCGCTCACCAGATGCCCGGCAGAACATGCTGCCTCGGTGCCAGGTGACCGGGTTAAGGGGAAGATAACCGTCTTCCCCTTAACAATCCCCGCGGTCCCGCACGGAAATCGGTGCTGCGCACTGCGCTCACCTCCCGGCCTGCAGCCTGCGGTC
>NZ_JAQGFU010000024.1:0-40075 GCF_030078455.1 Klebsiella sp. Ech2A
GCCCGGCGAAGTGCATCCCGGCCAAGCGGGGCAGCGTGACGAAGGCTGGGATTACTGCGCATTTTATCCTTCAGCGCAGCTGATCGATGAGGTGGCCGCAACGGTGCTTACCGGCACCGGCGAGGTCCATTTTGGCGGCGAAGGGATGCGCCACGACCCGCTGATGGCGCGCAGCATGCTGCAGACCTCCGCGGTGCTTGGCGCCAGCCGCGATCCGCTGGAAAAAGAGTGCCTGATGTACCAGGTGCTGAATATGCTGGTGGGGCGCTATGCCGGGCGCAGCGCCCGCGGTGGCCGAAGGGATGCGATCCGCGCCGACATTCGTCGCGCCATCGAGTTTTTACACTGCGCCTATCAGCAGCCGCTGACGGTTAAGGAGATTGCCGGGGTCGCCGGGCTGAGCGAGTTTCATTTTATGCGCACCTTCCAGACGCAGACCGGGCTGTCGGTCCATCAGTACCTGACGCAGCTGCGCCTGGTCAGAGCCAAAGGGCTGCTGGCGAAAGGCTTCGGCGCCGCCCAGGTGGCGACGGACGTCGGGTTTTACGATCAAAGCCACCTGATTAAATACTTCCGCCTGCATTATGGCATCACGCCCGGCGTCTTTGCGGCCTCGTCGATATAGGCCGTTCGGCAGATGCTTCCCGGCGCAGCGAATGATTTTGCGTATGCAACTAACATATCCGTATTTGCGCGATGGCGCCGATCGGTTATTGATTGCGGCTGGCATTCGCCTGCAGGAGGCATTGATGGAGATTAACTCTGTATACCGGATCGCCGCCGGGCTGGAGCAGGTCTGGCAGTCGCGGGTATTGGGCGCGGTAGGCAATAGCGCCGTAAAGGTCATAAAAATGGGTGGCGAAGGGATCGCCGCCGAAGCGCACGATGACTTCGACGAACTGCTGCTGGTGCTGGAAGGGGCGCTGCCGCTGGTCATTGACGGCAGGCGGTTCAACCTCGCCGCCGGCGATTACTGCTTTGTGCCGAAGGGCGCCGTGCATCACGTTCCGGCCGGCAGCTTCGGCACGCTGCTGCTGGTTGATGTCAGGGACGCGCCGCCGGATTCATCGCCGCCGGCCGGCGGGTTTCAGAACGGACTGGCGCTGCTGGCGTTGATTAGCTCCCCGCTGACCGGGTGGGTAAAGCGCAGTTCGCTGGCGTGCAGCATCAGGCGCGGCGCGCTCTCGGTGCCGGGTAGCAGCAGGCCGCCGTAGAGATCGCAGCCTAAAATGGGGTGCCCCGCGAGCTGACAGTGAATGCGCAGCTGGTGGGTGCGACCGGTTTCCGGGGTGAGCCGCACGCGGGTCAGCGGCAGCAGCGTCCCGTCTTCACCCGGGCGCTGCAGGCGCTCAAGCACCCGATAGCGGGAGCGGGCCAGCTTGCCGCGGGTGGCGCAAATGGTCATCCGCGGAAACAGCGCCGGGTCTTTGGCGATGGGGGCGTCTATCACTCCTTCGTCATCGGCCAGGTGCCCGCACAGCAGCGCGCTGTAGACTTTGCTCACCGCACGCTGGCTAAACTGCTGGCAAAGGGCGGCGTTGATGGCCTTGCTGCGGGCAATCACCATCACGCCGGATGTCCCGAAATCGAGGCGATGAACCAGCGTACAGCCGGGAAAGGTCTGGACTAACCGATGGTGCACCGAGTCGAGATTGCGCGGGTTTTTCCCCGAGAGGCTGAGCAGGCCGGCAGGTTTTGCGATCAGCAGCAGATGATCGTCCTGATAAAGGATCTCAATCTCTGCATGGCACGGCGGGGCAATAAAGGTATCAACGATCGTAGACATCGGGCGGCTCGCCTGGGAAAGAGGAGGCGGATGATAGCGAATTTTCTGCCAACTGGCGAATTCGCTATTTAGCCGGCGACGGGTGCAAGCCGCCGGTTTTATTGCTCAGGACTGGCGGGCATCCCGGGATTTAATATGCTGCCAGAAGCGCTCGGCCGACTGGTTAAGCCGCGAGCCGGAACGATACATATAGGCCCCGATCGGCAGCGAGAGGGTAGCGTCCATAATGGCCAGGCGGCCCTCATCGAGCTCGCGCTGGATAGAGTATTGCGGCAGCCAGCCCACGCCGTCGCCGTTGAGGATCATACGCTTAAGCAGCTCGCTCATCGACGAGACGAAGGTCAGCGAGAAGGTGATCCCCGGCGTGCGGTCGATAACCTGATTCACCTGGCGTCCCATATAGCTATCGTTGGCATATCTCATCAGCGGCAAAACGCCGCGGTGCAGATGAAAGAGCGGTCTGCCGCTCTCATCGCAGGGCGTAACAAGGTGCACCGATGAGTCGAAAATTTTGTGGTTAATAAACGGATAGTTCATTAACTCCTCATTATAAAACGACAGAATAAAGTCGCTCTTGCCTTCCTTGAGGTTAAATACGGCTTCGTTAACGTTAATGGATTCGACGTGGAAGGTTTTATTTTTTATATCGGTGTAGCCAGCAATTAATTCCGGAAGGACTAAAACAGAGAGCGACGGAGCGGCATCGATTCTTATTTTCTGAGTCGTATTATTTAGCCCCTTAATGCGACTAATCTGAAAGTCCATATCGTCCAGCATATTTCGCGCATAGCCGACGAAAATTTTGCCTCGAGTGGTGAGCTGCAGCGGGTTAACCCCGCGGTCGAAGATGCTGAAGCCCAACGACGCCTCAAGCGCCTGAATCCTGCGGCTGAACGAGGATTGCGATATATTTCTGGTTTTAGCCGCCAGAGTAAAGCTTCTGGACTCCTCCAGAGCAATGACATCGTACAGCCACTTCACTTCAAGATTAGCCAGCACGGATCCGTTCCTTAACGCTGTATTTAATGCTATGCAATTTTAGCATAACGCATAGAAACTATGCAATTAACATAACTAAGCACAGGTGTTAACATTTTTCTCAGATTGAGCGTATTCCTAAGCAGTTAATACGAGTTGTCGTAAAGAACAGGCGATACCCTACGAGCACCGCTATAATATCGCTGCTCCAGGCGGCTCATCCCGTTATTTCATTTTGCTGTGGTTTTTTACACCGGAATTCACAGAAGAACGCAATGACGGGCTGAAATAATGAATACATCTTACCTAGCCAGCTGTTTGTCAGGAGTTCCATGCCAGATATCGAATTAGTAAAACAGGCTCTGCGCGAGCTTGGTATTAAGGATAGCAGCGAGTTATTTTATAACCCCGATTACGACCTGCTGATTGCCCATGAAACCAGCCCGGAACTCACCGGCGCAGCGCGCGGCGTGATGACCGCATCCGGCGCAGTGGCCGTTGATACCGGGATATTTACCGGACGTTCGCCGCGTGACAAATATATCGTCAGGGATGACCTGACCCGCGATACCGTCTGGTGGTCCGATGCCGGGCTTGGCCGCAACGACAATAAACCGTTAACGCCGCAGATTTGGGCCAGCCTCAAAGCGCGGGTTGCCGGACAGCTGAGCGGTAAAAAGCTGTACGTGGTTGATGCCTGGTGCGGGGCAAGCCCTGATACGCGCCTCGGCGTGCGCTTTGTCACCGAGGTGGCGTGGCAGGCTCACTTCGTCAAAAACATGTTTATCGTTCCCGACGCCGAGGAGCTGGAACAGTTCACGCCGGACTTCGTGGTCCTCAACGGCGCGGGCTGCACCAACGACCAGTGGCAGGAGCAGGGCCTTAACTCCGAGAACTTCGTCGCCTTTAACCTGAGCGAGAAAATTCAGCTTATTGGCGGGACCTGGTACGGCGGAGAGATGAAAAAAGGGCTCTTCTCGGTCATGAACTATCTGCTGCCGCAGCAGGGCATTGCTTCGATGCACTGTTCGGCTAACCGCGGCGAAGAGGGCGACGTGGCCCTGTTCTTCGGCCTTTCCGGTACCGGCAAAACGACCCTTTCCACCGATCCTCTGCGCCAGCTTATCGGCGACGATGAACACGGCTGGGATGATGACGGCGTCTTCAATTTTGAAGGCGGCTGCTACGCCAAAACCATCAACCTCGATCCGCAGGCGGAACCGGAGATTTATCAGGCGATTCGCCGCGATGCGCTGCTGGAAAACGTGGTGGTCCGGGCTGACGGCACGGTGGATTATGCCGACGGCAGTAAGACCGAAAATACCCGCGTTTCATACCCGCTGTCGCATATCGAAAATATCGTCAAGCCGGTCTCTCGCGCCGGCCATCCGGCGCGGGTGATTTTCCTCGCCGCCGACGCATTCGGCGTGCTGCCGCCGGTTTCGCGTCTGACGACCGAACAGATGCAGTACCATTTCCTGTCGGGCTTCACCTCGAAGCTGGCCGGCACCGAGCGCGGTATCACCCAACCGACGCCAACTTTCTCCGCCTGCTACGGCGCGGCGTTCCTGCTGCTGCACCCCACGCAGTACGCCAGCGTGCTGGCCGCCAAAATGGCGGAAGCGGGCGCCGAAGCCTGGCTGGTCAACACCGGCTGGAACGGGGAGGGTAAACGCCTGTCGCTGCGCGATACCCGCAGCATTATCAGCGCTATCTTAAACGATACCACCGGTCCTCTGCGTACGGAGACAATCCCGGTCTTTGGCCTGGCGATTCCGCAGAGCATCCCGGGCGTTGACAGCGCGCTGCTCGATCCGCGCAGCGGCTGGCGTTCTGCCGACGGCTGGCAGGAGAAAGCCGAGAGTCTGGCCCAGCTGTTTATCGATAACTTCAGACAATACAGCGATACCGAGGCCGGCGCGCGCCTGGCCCTGGCGGGCCCGAAGCTTGAACTGTCTGCCGCTACGGCAAACTAATTCGCGACGTCAATAGCGTCGCCCGCGCGAAACCCGGATGGCAACACGTTTGCTGTCCGGGTTTTTCTGTTTCTGGCAACCGGCCGAACGTGCATTAGCGGTCAGCGTCGTCCGCGCCGGCTTTCTCCTGCCCGCTTCTTTAGTCAATACCACTCCTTACGTCAATACCGCCTGCTCCTCTCCTTATGGTGTTTTAAATGTCCGACACCGGACTTGAAAAATATTATTTTATTATTTCAGTTATTAATTTGGCATTCTCATTGTCGTTGTGAATGTTATTTGTTTTTGTGACGTGGGTTTATTTAAAATGAATATTAACGGGTGACGGTGCGCCAGGCCTGTCATGTCGGGCTTATGGCGCGGGTTGTTTTTAATTAGCGATTACCGTTACGGGTTATTTGAGTTTTTTAGGCTTTACGCCGCGATGAATTTAGAGTAAAAACAAAAAGCCGCATCCTCTACAGTGACAATATTTCAGGTTAAGTGATTAATTTATTCAGGAGATAAGTATATATGTCTGAATCATTTCAGAACGAAATACCTCGTGCGCGTGTAAATATAAAGCTGGATCTTTTGACGGGGGGAGTTCAGAAGAAAGTTGAGCTTCCGCTAAAGCTCCTGAGCGTGGGTGACTTCAGCAACGGCAAGGCAGAGGGCACGCTCTCTGAGCGCGATAAGATAGACATCAACAAGAATAATTTTAACAGCGTCTTGGCTAATCTTAATCCGGAAGTCAATCTCACCGTTAAAAACACCCTCGCCAACGATGGTTCTGAAGAAAACGTGAAGCTCTTTTTTCAGAATATGAAGGACTTCGAGCCGGAGGCGGTGGCGCGTCAGATCCCGCAGCTTCGTGCAATGCTCGCGATGCGTAATCTGCTGCGCGATTTGAAATCAAATCTTCTGGATAATATGACTTTTCGGAAAGAGCTGGAGATTATATTAAAAGACCCCGCGCTTTCCGCAGAGCTGCGTAATGAACTGAATGCGCTTGCCCCGGCCCAGGATTAATTACTGGACGTTTTTATCACGGAATAATGACGAGTAAATGCTAATGTCAGTCAATAACGAATCCCAAAATCTGGCGGGTGGCGCCGTTGTCGAAAAACACCTGCCGCAGGGTGGGGTATATGCCTCACTGTTTGACAAAATAAATTTAACGCCGGTGGCTGAGCTCGGTGATTTAAACGGTTTTGATGATACCACCGTTATGGCGGAAACCTCCGCCGACGCGCGCGTGACCGCCGCGGTGAAAGTATTTATGCAGTGTCTGCAAAAATCCGGGCACAAAGTGGAGAAGCTGGATAAAACGATCCTCGACCATCATATTGCGGAGCTGGATTTTCAGATTGGCCGTCAGCTTGATGAAGTCATGCATCACCGGGATTTTCAGCGCACTGAGGGCGTCTGGCGTGGGCTCAAATCGCTGGTGGATAAAACCGATTTTCGCCAGAACGTCAAGCTGGAGCTCCTCGATTTGTCTAAAGAGGAGCTGCGCCAGGACTTCGAGGACTTTCCGGAAATTATCCAGAGCGGGCTGTATAAGCAGACCTATATCGCGGAATACGACACCCCGGGCGGCGAGCCTATTGCCGCGGTTATCTCCGCCTATGAGTTCGATGCTTCCGCTCAGGACGTGGCGCTGATGCGTAATATCTCAAAGGTCTCCGCCGCCGCGCACATGCCTTTTATTGGCTCCGCGGGACCGGCGTTCTTTTTAAAGGAGAACATGGAGCAGGTTGCGGCCATCAAGGATATCGGCAACTACTTCGATCGCGCCGAATATATCAAATGGAAAAGCTTCCGCGAAACCGACGACTCTCGCTACATCGGCCTGGTGATGCCGCGCGTGCTGGGCCGCCTGCCGTATGGCCCGGACACCGTGCCGGTGCGCAGCTTCAACTACGTCGAAGAGGTGAAGGGACCGGAACACGACAAATACCTGTGGACCAATGCCTCCTTCGCCTTTGCGGCCAATATGGTGAAAAGCTTTATCAACAACGGCTGGTGCGTGCAGATCCGCGGGCCGCAGGCCGGCGGCGCGGTACAGGACCTGCCCATTCATCTGTACGATCTCGGCACCGGCAATCAGGTGAAAATTCCGTCAGAAGTGATGCTGCCGGAAACTCGCGAATTTGAGTTCGCCAACCTCGGTTTTATTCCGCTTTCTTATTATAAGAACCGGGATTACGCCTGCTTCTTCTCGGCAAATTCGGCCCAGAAACCGGCGCTGTACGACACCGCGGACGCTACCGCAAACAGCCGGATTAACGCGCGGCTGCCCTACATCTTCCTGCTGTCGCGCATCGCGCACTACCTGAAGCTTATTCAGCGTGAAAACATCGGCACCACCAAGGACCGCCGCCTGCTTGAGCTGGAGCTCAACGCCTGGGTGCGAAGCCTGGTGACCGAAATGACCGACCCGGGCGACGAGCTGCAGGCGTCGCATCCGCTGCGCGACGCCAGGGTGGTGGTGGAAGATATTGAGGATAACCCGGGCTTCTTCCGCGTGAAGCTGTTTGCCGTGCCGCACTTCCAGGTGGAAGGCATGGACGTCAATCTGTCGCTGGTTTCCCAGATGCCGAAAGCGAAAGCGTAACCTAAGGCAGGAAGCAGATGAAAACGGAACAACCGTTATGGGGCAGGGGCATCATGATCTCTCCCCAGCACTTCCAGCAACAGGCTGCGTATGCGGCCTGGTCTGCTGAATGCATTGCCCGGCTGGGGCTCAACCATCCCTGGGGGGTGATTGAGTCGACCTTTGAACCGGACATGCTGAAACTCGGTCGTCTGCAGGCCCGCAGGCTGCATGTCCGTTTTCAGGATGGTTCGCTCATTGATACGGATAATGCCGATGCGCTGCCGCCAGCTCTGTCGCTGGACGGCGAATCACGTGACGCCGTGGTGGTGCTGGCTCTGCCCTTGTTACGGGCTAATGGCGGTAACTGCCTGACACCCGATCAGATGGCAGATCGCCCGGTTCGTTACCGCCAGCGGTGGCGGGACGTGCGCAACCACTATGGTGAAGACACCCGCCAGATTGCGGTGATGCAGCCGGAACTGACGCTACGCTTTGCTCATCAGAACAACAGCGATTATCTGACCTGTCCGGTGGCCCGTCTGCTACAGGATTCGCAGGGCATCTGGGAGCTTGATGGCAGCTTTCTCCCGCCGCTGCTATCCGTACAGGGCAGCCGCTGGCTGGTGGCCCAGCTCGAACAGCTGATGACCCAGCTGCGAGCCCGGCTGACCCGCCTGATGGCCATGCGCCGGGAAAGCAATGCGCGGATGGCAGATTTTGCGGTGGCTGACGTGTCCCTTTTCTGGCTGCTTAATGCCCTGAATAGCGCGGAGCCGGTACTCAGTCAGTTTTTACGATATCCGCAGATCCCGGCTGAACGACTGTATCCGGAACTGGCAAGACTTGCCGGCAGCCTGCTCACGTTCTCCCTTGAGCATCAGAGCAGCGTCATTCCGGGCTGGCAGCACGAACAGCTGAACGCTGTCTTCCCGCCGCTGTTTGACTTATTGGGCGACCTGCTGGAGGCCAGCCTGCCCTCACGGGTGGTGTCCGTTGAGCTTGAGTACGATAAACGTCTGCATTTCTGGCAGGCGCGCCTGCACGATCCTCGTCTGCGCGAAGGTGCCGACTACTACTTATCCGTACGCTCTCCCATCCCGGTCGCTCAGCTGCAGGAGCAGTTCCCGCGCCAGTGCAAAGTAGGCAGCCCGGATCACGTCCGGGGTATCGTTAACTCCTCTCGGGTAGGGGTGCCATTGATACCGCTACGCCACGTACCGGCCGCTATTCCTCTGCGCCTGGAGAATCAGTATTTCAGCCTCGATGTGTCCCATCCCCTGGCAGTCGACATGCTCGAAAGCGGCTGCTGTATGTTTTATGTCCCGGGAATGCTCGGCGAGCCTGAGCTTGAACTCTTTGCGGTACTGAGAACATGAGCGAGCGCAAACGCGGCATCTCCGCGTCCATTGATATTGATGCGCTGTTGCAGGACACATGGCTGCAGGTTATCAGCCTGCGCCACGGCCCAAAATTTCAGGAAGGGGAAGGTCGATTGCTGTGGGAACGCTGTGTTGCGGACGTGGAGCGCGTCCAGCGCGCGCTGAAAGAGAGCGAGCTGGATGACGCCAGCTGTCAGCATATTCTCACCGCACAGTGTGCGCTGCTCGATGAGGCGGTTAAAGGCCGCGGCGTAGAAGATGACGCCTGCGTACAGTGGTATGACGTTCCTCTACAGGGGCACTTTCTCGGCACCATGGATGCCGGAGATACCCTGTGCGATCGTATGCGAGATGTACTGCGTGAACCTGCACCAGACAGTGCGGTGCTCACCTGCTTTCAGCGCGTCATGATGCTGGGGTTCCTCGGTGATTTCCGGTCGCTGAATGACCCCAACCGTCAGAAACTGATACAGGCATTCGCTGACCATGTCTCACCCTTCAGCTATCCGCAAACCGAGCGGCTAATGGTAGAAAGCCGCGGATATCGGGTGATAGGGCGCTGGCTGTCATTATGGCCTGTACGGATCGCGGTGAGCGCGCTGGCGACGGCTGGCCTGTGGTGGGCGCTGAACTCCTGGCTCGATCGGATGCTGATAACCCTGTTGCCTGGGGTGGCGAAATGAGTCTGGCGCAACGGCGCGGGCTTGCGCTGTGGGCGGCACTGCTGAGCGCCGTTGTGTGCCTGGGATTTTTGCCGGCGTCCCGGCTGATTTCCGTTCTTGTACTGCTGGTTGCTCTGGGGCTGATCGCGATAATTGGCTACGTCACAAGGCGCCGTTCCGAGCAGGACGTGGCCCTGCGGTTGGATAATCTTCCTGAAGCGACCTATCGCCAGCCGGTGGTGCTGGTCTGCGGCGATCTGCCGCAAATCTGGCCAGAACGGTCTCAGGTGCTGACCGTCACTCAGGGATGTTGGATCAAGGTTGAAGAGCATCAGAACCTGGCGCATCTGACGCGGCAGCTGCTATGCCTGCGTCCGAACTGGGGGCGGCAGCTCGCGGTGATGGTCAGCGTCTGCCCGCAGCAGCATGCGGACAGCGAAGTTCTGACCAGTCGTTTGCTGGCTCTGCGCTGGTACATCAGCCAGCTGCGTCGTGACATCGGGCATACGGTACCGCTGCTCCTGAGCGTCCAGGCCGGCAGCGCGATGATGAATGACATGCTCTGGCAGGCCGCTGTTGCGGAGGAAGGGATCCGCGTTTGGCGGGAGTCCTCGGCACCCAGCCCTATTTCTGCATGGGTCTCGACAGGTGGCACGGTAGCTATGCAGCAGCAGGTGCTGATGAACAGCCTGATGACCTGGTCCCAAAGCCACGTCAAAGCGGTATTTATCGATAAGAATCCGGATATCCCGGCAGTTGCCCCCGCTGCGATGCTATGGGGTATTGGGCCGAACGTTTCCGGTAGCCTCACTGATTCCATCTGGATCGCCTGGCTGACGCGCCACACCGCCATACTGCGCGCTGCTGGCTGGCAGCCGGTGGGGGCTGACAGCACAACAATAGCGCTATTCCCGGACTTTGTTCTCCCGCTCTTACCGGAAAGCCAGGGCCCCACGCCTCCTGGCCGCGCCTGGCGCTGCGCACTCGGGCTTTTCACCCTGGCGGCCATCGTGGCGCTGCTCAGCAGCGGCTGGAACAATCGTCAGCTGTTGCACCGTTTGAGTTTCGATGTCGCCCATTACCACCAGCTCTCTATGGATGACTACGGTCCCAAAGCCGATGCCGTCAAGGTATTACGTCAGGATTCCGCTCAGCTGGACGGCTGGGCGCGCAACGGTGAACCGCTACGGATGAGCCTCGGCCTGTATCAGGGGGAACGGTTACGTATGCCGGTGCTGGATGCGATCCGTTCGTATGTACCGCCGCCTTCGCCAAAACTGGAGGCAAAGTTAGCTACGCCACCCAAAATCAGCCGTCTCGACAGCATGTCGCTGTTCGATTCCGGCAGGTTCGTACTGAAAGCCGGCTCCACCAAAATGCTGGTCAATTCGCTGGTTGGCGTCAGGGCTAAACCGGGCTGGCTGATCGTGATAGCCGGGCATACCGATAACACCGGCAACCCCCAACGCAATCAGACGCTGTCCCTGAAGCGTGCCGAAGCGGTGCGGGACTGGATGCGGGATACCGGCGACGTGTCGGAAAGCTGTTTTGCGGTACAGGGCTACGGTGAAAGCCGCCCGATCGCGACCAACGACACGCCGGAAGGCCGCGCGCTGAACCGCCGTGTCGAAATCAGTCTGGTACCGCAGGCGAACGCCTGCCAGATACCGGGCACCCACCAGGCGTCATCGCAGGATGATGGCGCATCACAACACAATGGAGAGTAATTCATGGCAATTCCTGTTTATCTTTGGCTGAAAGACGACGGCGGTGCGGATATTAAAGGTTCCGTCGACGTGAAAGATCGTGAAGGCAGCATCGAGGTGGTGGCGCAGGAACACAACCTGTACATCCCAACCGACAACAACACCGGCAAGCTGACCGGCACCCGCATTCATACTCCGTTCCTGTTCACCAAGGAGATCGATTCCTCCAGCCCGTATCTGTACAAGGCGGTGACTACCGGCCAGACCCTAAAATCTGCCGAATTCAGATGGTACAAAATCAACGACGCGGGCCAGGAGGTGGAGTACTTCAACACCAAACTGGAGAACGTCAAGCTGGTGAAGGTCGCGCCGAAAATGCACGACATCAAGGACCCTTCCTACGAAAGGCATAACCACCTCGAGCAGATCGAGCTGCGTTACGAAAAAATCACCTGGACCTACAAAGACGGCAACATCATTCATTCCGACTCCTGGAACGAACGCGCCACCGCGTAAGCCCGATGCGGATGGGGCAACCTGTCCGCAGTTTTCCTGAGTATCTGCCCGGCGGGTACTGAGTAAAACATCCCGAAAACGAAAAATCTGACCTGATGCGCTTTAGGTTCCTTACGACAAGGAAAAGCGATGGGCGGTAGCGTGCCTGAAGGTCCCCAGACAGCGAGTTTAAGAACATGGAAAATCCGGCAATCCTCCTGCGACGTCTCAACCCCTACTGCGCCCGTGCGATGGAAGGGGCTGCCTCCCTGTGCCTCACGCGAGCGCATGCTGAAATTCTGCCGGAGCACTGGCTGCTGAAGCTGCTGGAGCAGGGCGAGGGTGACCTCACGGTACTGGCGCGTCGCTATGAATGGGATATGGACGCCCTGTGGCAGAATTTACTCGACTGGCTCGATACGCTGCCGCGCTCGGTACGCAGCCGCCCGCAGCTGGCCGATAGCACCCAAACCCTGATGCGCGAAGCCTGGATGCGGGCCTCGCTGAGTGGCGAAGAACGCATTCGCGGTGTGCATCTGCTGATGGCGCTGGTGGATCAACCTAAGCTGGTACGCTGCGACGGCCTGTGGCCGCTGCTGACGCTGGGGCAGAGCCAGCTGCAGCGCCTGCGCCCGCTGCTCGATACGCAGTCTGACGAACGCCCGGAAGCGCAGCAGGACGCGGAGCTGGCGCAGAATGGCGGAGAGGTGCAGTTTGTCGGTCGTCCGGTTGGGGCCGGGATAAAAGAAGGTGAGCTTAATCCGGTGCTGCAGAGCGCGCTGGATAAATATACCCTCGACGTCACCGCCAGGGCGCGGGAAGGCAGCATCGATCCGGTATTTGGTCGAGATACGGAAATCCGCCAGATGGTGGATATTCTATCCAGACGCCGCAAAAATAACCCGATCCTCGTCGGCGAGCCGGGCGTGGGCAAAACGGCTCTTGTGGAAGGGCTGGGGCTGCGCATCGCCGAAGGTAACGTACCTGAACCGCTGAAAGCCGTCAGCCTGCGCACTCTCGACCTCGGCCTGCTGCAGGCGGGGGCCGGCGTGAAAGGTGAATTCGAGCAGCGTCTGAAAAACGTCATCGACGCGGTGCAACAGTCGCCGACGCCCGTTCTGCTGTTTATCGACGAAGCGCACACCATTATCGGTGCCGGCAATCAGGCGGGGGGCGCCGATGCTGCCAACCTGCTGAAGCCCGCGCTGGCGAGGGGGGAACTGCGCACCATCGCCGCCACGACATGGAGCGAATACAAACAGTACTTTGAACGCGATGCGGCGCTTGAGCGTCGCTTCCAGATGGTGAAAGTCGATGAGCCGGATGATGATACCGCCTGCCTGATGCTGCGCGGCCTGAAGTCTCGCTACGCCGAACACCACAACGTCCACATTACCGACGACGCTGTACGCGCTGCGGTCGCTCTGTCACGACGCTATCTGACCGGTCGTCAGCTGCCGGACAAGGCGATCGATCTGCTGGATACCGCAAGCGCCCGCGTGCGTATGAGCCTTGATACCGTGCCAGAACAGCTGACCCACATCCGCGCACAAATTACGTCTCTTGAAATGGAGAAGCAGGCGCTGCTGGAGGATATCGCCGTCGGCAATCACGCGGATGGCGAACGCCTGGCCATGATTGAACAGGAAGAGGTGCGCCTGATTGTCGAACTCGATGAGCGGGAAACCCAGTACGGTCAGGAGCTCAGGCTGACGGAGCGGCTGCTGGAGAGCCGTCAGGATATCTCCTTACAGGCTGAAACGTACGAACTGCAGCAGCGGCTGCAGGATATTCAGCAAAGCGGTCCGCTGCTTTCGGTTGATGTGGATGTTCGCACCGTCGCCAACGTCATTGCCGACTGGACCGGCGTCCCGCTCTCCTCGCTTATGAAGGACGAGCAGACCGAACTGCTGAACCTTGAAGGTGAAATCGGTAAACGCGTGGTGGGGCAGAGTGCGGCCCTCAACGCCATCGCCCAGCGATTGCGGGCCGCCAAAACCGGGCTGACGGCTGAAAACGGTCCGCAGGGGGTATTCCTGCTGGTGGGCCCAAGCGGCGTTGGCAAAACCGAGACCGCGCTGGCGCTGGCGGACGCGCTGTACGGCGGCGAAAAATCCCTTATCACTCTCAATTTGTCCGAATACCAGGAGCCGCACACCGTTTCCCAACTGAAGGGTTCACCTCCGGGATACGTGGGCTACGGCCAGGGCGGCATTCTGACCGAAGCGGTACGCAAGCGCCCGTACAGCGTGGTGCTGCTTGATGAAGTGGAAAAGGCCCACCGCGACGTCATGAACCTGTTCTATCAGGTGTTCGACCGCGGCTTTATGCGCGACGGTGAAGGACGTGAAATCGATTTCCGTAACACCGTGATTCTGATGACTTCCAATCTCGGCGGCGACCCTATCATGCAGCTGCTGGACGACCGGCCGGAAGCTACCGAAGTTGATTTACATGAACAGCTGCGCCCCATTCTGCGCGATCGCTTCCAGCCGGCGCTGCTGGCCCGTTTCCAGACCGTGATTTATCGCCCGCTGGCGGAAACCGCGATGCGTACCATCGTGCAGATGAAGCTGGCGCAGGTCAGCAAACGCCTGAGCCGCCACTACGGTGTGGCCACGCATATCGACGAGAGCCTGTATGACGCGCTTACCGCGGCCTGTCTGCTGCCGGATACCGGTGCGCGCAACGTCGACAGCCTGCTCAATCAGCAGATTCTGCCGGTGCTAAGCCAGCAGCTGCTGAGCCATATGGCGGAGAAGCGGGAGTTGTCATCACTGTTGTTAGGCTGGAGCGAGGATAACGGTGTCGCCCTGGAGTTTAGCGAAGCCGGAGGAGCGGCATTATGAGTACAAATCCCAAAACCAGATTTAGCCATAACCACCACCAGCTGGCGATTAAGGGATGTAAGCCAGCGCTGGACGTGCTGGCTTTTGAAGGCCAGGAAGCCCTGAGCAGACCGTTCAGCTATCGCATTGAGTTCACCAGCGCCGAGCATGCCATCAGCAAAGAGATGATGCTGATGAAACCCGGCTCCCTGACGCTACAGGCCCCGGTCGATCAGGGCTTCGGCATTAAGCTGCAGCAGCCGGTGCGGGTGATTCAGGGCGTAGTGACGGGCTTTGAACGCCTCAGTACTTCCGCGGATGAAACCCACTACGCGCTGACGCTCCAGCCGCGTCTGGCGCTGCTCGATCGTTCGCGCCAGAACGCCATCTATCAGGACCTGTCCGTTCCACAAATCGTCGAAAAAATCCTGCGCGAGCGCCACGCCATGCGCGGTCAGGATTTTCTG
Organism: Klebsiella sp. Ech2A; assembly: GCF_030078455.1. NCBI lineage: Bacteria > Pseudomonadati > Pseudomonadota > Gammaproteobacteria > Enterobacterales > Enterobacteriaceae > Klebsiella > Klebsiella sp. Ech2A. The sequence continues at coordinate 14,859 of NZ_JAQGFU010000024.1, forward strand.
TTCTCGCTGAGTAAGGAATACCCGCGCCGCGAGCAGGTGATGCAGTACGGTGAAGACGACCTGCGCTTCATCACCCGCCTGCTGGGCGAGGTGGGGATCTGGTTTTGTTTTACCGCCGACACGCGCCTGAACATCGACGTGGTGGCATTTTACGACAGCCAGCAAGGCTACGAGAAAGGCCTGACGTTGCCGTCGGTACCGCTGTCGGGCCAGCATTCGAAAGGGGTGGACTCGGTCTGGGAGATGGAATGTCATCACAACGTGGTGCAGCAGCAGGTCAGCACCCGCGACTACAACTACCGTCAGGCGAATGAGGACATGAATGCGCAGGTGGATGCCACTCGGGGCGATAGCACGACCTACGGTGATGCCTATCACTATGCGGACAATTATCTCACGCCGGGCAGCGCGTACGACCGCAGCCCGGCCGCGGAATCCGGTGCCTTTTATGCCCGTATCCGCCATGAACGCTATCTGAACGGCCAGACGCGGACCCGGGCGATTACCAGCAGCCCGACGCTCTCTCCGGGTCAGGTGCTGAAGGTCACGGGCGGCTATGAGGTGGCGGAGACCTTCAGTCAGGGCGTGGTCGTCACCGCAATGCATACGCATGCCCGCCGTGATGAAGACTTTGGGGTTAACTTTGAGGGTATCCCGGACAGCGTCGATTTTGGTTTCCGTTCCGAACCAGGCTCACGCCCGGTGATGGCCGGTACGCTGCCTGCCCGCGTGACCAGTACCACGGAGAACGACGCCTACGGCCATATTGATAAAGATGGCCGCTATCGGGTGAATATGCTGTTCGACCGCGACGGCTGGGAGACCGGGTTCGAAAGCCTGTGGGTGCGTCAGTCCCGCCCGTACGCGGGCGACACTTACGGCCTGCACCTGCCGCTGCTGACGGGTACCGAAGTGGCGATTGGCTTTGAGCACGGTAACCCTGACAGACCGTATATCGCCGGCGTGCTGCACGACTCGGCCCACGGCGACCACGTCACCATCCGCAACTACAAACGTAACGTCCTGCGGACGCCTGCGAACAACAAAATCCGCCTCGACGATAACCGCGGCCAGGAGCACATCAAGGTCTCGACGGAGTACGGTGGCAAGAGCCAGCTGAATCTCGGACATTTAGTGGATGCTGAGAAGCAGAAGCGCGGAGAAGGCTTTGAGCTGCGCACGGATTCATGGGGCGCCATCCGGGCGCAGAAAGGGATATTTATCAGCGTCGATGGTCAGGCGCAGGCGCAAGGGGAAGTGCTGGAGATGGGGGCGGCGCTGAGCCAGCTGCAGCAGGCGTTAATCCAGGCCGAAACCCTGAGCAGTGCAGTTGAAACGGCCAAAGCTGAACTGGCCGATATCCAGACTCAGAAGGCGTTGCTGGATCAGGCGCTGACTGATTTGAAACAGTCGGCGTTATTGCTCTCTGCCCCGGAGGGGATTGCACAGAGCACGCCCAAAAGCGTGCAGCTGTCAGCGGGGGAGAATGTGATCAGCACCAGCGGAAAACACACTGATTTCAGTGCATTGAAAAGATTCACCGTGGCGGCCGGGGAGAGGGTGAGTTTGTTTGCGCAAAAGCTGGGTATCAAAATTTTTGCCAGCAAAGGAAAGGTGGAGATACAGGCGCAAGGGGATGAAATGGCGCTGGATGCGCTGAAAGATATCCGCATCAGCAGCAGCGAAGGCAAGCTGGTTATCAGCGCGAAGCAGGAAATTATTCTCACCAGCGGAGGAGGCTATATCCGTATTGCGGATGGTGTCGTGGAATGCGCGGCACCGGACAAAATCATCCAGCGGGCGGCGGTGTGGCAGAAGTTTGGCGGGCAGAGTATGAGCCAGGCGGCGCAGAGCTGGGAAAATATTGATTTTGCCATAACGCCTGAAGTCAAGCGGTTATCGGATGACTCACCTGTTGCCGGTCTGATGCTGGGTTTAACTGGCGGGGATGGCACGCAGCAAAGTTTGGCGACCTCCGCTTCAGGGGCTATGGCGGTGCAGAATAATATTAATATCGATTCTCTCAACGCCTCTTTGCTGGATAAAACATAAGGCGCTCTGTTTTTTCGGAGCATATCTTCGGGGAAAGCACCGGGCTGATTGCCCCGAAGGTCTTTCTGAAGAGTATTTTCTGAACGGAAAAAGGACGGAATTCATGGCGGAAGAAGATACGACAGGTAATGAGAGCAGCTCCTCTATAACCTGCATAAAACCAGAATGGGACGACAGTGGACAGGTCTGCTGGCCCGGCATACAGAATCAGAAAAAATCAGAGAATGCTAAAGCTGTTTTGCTTCACCCGCCTGTCAAAGCGATCCCCGTTATCTTCCTTCCCGGAGTGATGGGGACTAATTTGATGAGCACTAGCGAAGGTAATAAAAATGATATTTGGCGTGGCGATAGTTTGGGGGGGGTATTTCTTAAATGGGCACGAAAGGATGGTATTGAACGAAGAGAACTGCTTAATCCTGACTCCACGAAGGTGGATAACCGTGGGGATATTAACCAGACCATCTATTCTCCGCTTTCTGATGACGGAAAATTATTTACAACCCGCCGGGAGAGGGGCTGGGGAGAGGTTTTATCCTTCAGCTACGGTAAGTTTTTAAGCGTCCTGCAGGGCGCATTGATGGATGACTGGCAGCAGAATCTTGTTAACTACGGCAAATCAGTGCCGGAGAAAAATGGCGTGCTAAGTCAGTTGGTCGGTAAAACTCTGTCTGAGGGCAAATATTCTGAAATTACCGGCGAGTCTGTCCTGACTCAGGAGGAGCTGAACCATTTTCAGAACTTTTTATTCCCGGTTCACGTCTATGGCTATAACTGGCTTCAGGATAATAAAACCTCGGCGGAAGGACTGGTAACCTTTATCGACAGGACTATCAGCCTCTACAAAAATCAACGCGGCCACGGCACGCCCTTCCCCGCCGGGCAAGAAAAAGTCATTATCGTCACCCATTCCATGGGCGGGCTGGTGGCACGCTATGCGTCGCAGGTCTGCGGGGCAAAAGATAAGATTCTGGGGATAGTACATGGGGTGATCCCCGACCTTGGCTCACCGGCGGCGTACCGTCGCATGAAGGTTGGCGCAAAACAGGAGGGCATGGCCGGGGCCGTGTTGGGTAATACCGCTAAAGAGCTGATGCCGGTCCTGGCCAGGGCTCCTGCGCCGCTTCAGCTTTTGCCCTCGGCGAAATACCTTTCCGGGTCTCCCTGGCTGACCGTGGAAGGTGCTGGAGAAGATGGCTGCGATGTCAAACTGCCGCAGACCCGGGATCCCTTCGGTGAAATTTACCTGAATAAGACCCTCTGGTATCGCCTGTACGAGTCCGACATTATCGATAAGGATGAGGCAGTTAGTCAGAGTAATTGGATTGAGTACAACGATCTCATTGATAAAAATGTCCAACCATTTATTGAAGGTTTAGATAATCTTTATCATCCGAATACTTATGCCTTTTATGGTCATAAAATCGACTCCGACGGTACCCTGACGTGGCGAAAAACTTCCATTACCTACCCGAAAAATAGGCATGAAAGTGACAGGAAGCTGCCAAACAACTACCGGGAGATCCCCCTGCCTTTTAATCGGTCTCAGATGTATGTAGTCACCTCGTCAAAAACGCCGGGGGATGGCACGGTACCGGTGGAATCGCTGAGCGCCATATGCCGTAACAGCGAAATCAAAAGCGTTCTGGCAACTGGAGTTGACCATCAGGATGCCTACAAAGTCAGCAGCCTGAAGGATATACAAACCAGGCCAGCCCTGGGGTTTACCCTCAGGGCCATTGTGAAAATGGTTCAGGAGATCCCGATCCCATGAATGTTATTCGGCAGCTTACAGCATTATCTCTTATAGCGGGCAGCATGTTTGTTATTGCCCCGGCTACAGCATCCACGCCAGTGCAGAAGGACAGTACAGTGATAAATACTTTGTTTGCGCAAACCAAACCGCAGTGCATCGGGCGCTATGTGATTGACGTTCCTGAGTCGTTTAATAATCAGCTTCGCGATATGATTTTTATCGATGACTTTAAAATTGAAAGCAAACCTCTCTATCCACCCGCCTTTAAACAGCGAGTGCAGTTAAGAGAGCAGGCGCTGCGCGATGCCACTAATAAACCAGGTAACAGACCTGAAAATGCCCCGTTTTTAAAAGAGGTTATTATTCTGCCTGATGGCATAAGCGCTATTTTCGATCATAATGAGTCTGGTGCCCCGGATATATACAGGCAGCTGGAAGCCCATATTTATTCAGGCATGACAGCCTTTATTATTACTACGGGTATTCGTGACTTTTCAGATAAAAAATACCGTGAAAAAAAATCAAAATATTTGTCAAGAGGGTTTTCTGAGACCGACGCAAATACCAAGCCAGCCAAGTTGGCTGCCCTGCAGTCCCTGATTTTAAGGCTTAGTGGCAGAAAGGATGAGGATATTCCGTCGGCTAAAGGGGTGTGTATTCCGAATGGGTTTATCCGGGATGATGGTAATCAGCATGTTGAAAAAATCACTTTCCAGTATGAAAATGACGACTTTATTTTAGGCGTGTATACAAATAATAAATATCCGGGTTCAGAAGACACCCTGTTTAACCGTAGTGAGCAAATTAATGAAGCGCTTAAAACATCAAATCAGTACACTTTAAAAAAAGCAGCGCTCTCACCGAACGGTATTCCGGCGGAGTCATGGTTGTTTGGTAGTACTCAAACTATCAGAAATACGGCAACGGGGAAGGATGAACAAAGTAAATTCTATGATTTTGATTTTAAAGCCAATGAACGAGATGCTACAGCAGATAAGCCAAGATTTAGTATGGGGCTCACTAGTGAGTATAAAAAAACGCGCTACAGCGAAGTGCAGATGATTGAAATCTGGGACAGGCTGGTGAATTCCCTGCGCTATAAATGACGGATAAGGATGTGCGCCTGGCGTGGCTCGTCGCCGCTTCCGGATCGCCAGCCAGGCGTACTGAAAAGGAGCTTTCACCATGCAATGTCTTCGTGAACTTTCTGCCTTAGTGCTTATGGCTGCCGGGATGCTTTTTATTGACCCGGCTACAGCATCCACGCCAGTGCAGAAGGACAGTGCAGTGATAAATACTTTGTTTGCGCAAACCAAACCGCAGTGCATCGGGCGCTATGTGATTGACGTTCCTGAGTCGTTCAACAATCAGCTTCACGATATGATTTTTATCGATGACTTTAAAATTGAAAGCAAACCTCTCTATCCACCCGCGTTTAAACAGCGGGTATAGTTAAGGGAGCAGGTGCTTAATGATGTAATAAACAAGCCAGGGAATAAGCCAGAAAATGCACCCTTTATAAAGCAGATTATTCGACTACAGAACGATAAGGGTGTGATTTATGATCGAAATAACTCTGGTTCTGCGGACTCATTCCGGCATCTGGAAGCGCATGTTTATATAAATGGCATCGCTTTTATTATCACAACCAAGATTTTAGACTTATCTGCTGCTAAGTATGCGGATGAGAAAAAATTGTATATCAATGCTGGTTTTTCCGGGGTAGAGACTAACACCAAACCAGCCAAGTTGGCGGCCCTGCAGTCCCTGATATCACGGCTTAGTGGCAGAAAAGATGAGGATATTCCGTCGGCTAAAGGGGTGTGTATTCCGAATGGGTTTATCGTGGATGATGGTGGAAAGCATAAGGAAAGCCTCACATTCCGGTATGAAAATGATGATTTTGTTTTTGGTGTCGATATGGACAATACAATCAAGGGCTCAGACGACACGTTGTTTAACCGCAGCGCGAAAATTAATGAGGCACTTAAAACATCAAATCAGTACACCATTAAAAAAGTGGCACTTTCACCGCACGGCATTCAGGCAGAGTCATGGTTATTCGGCGGTACCCAAACCATCATAAATTCTGCGACGGGAAAAGATGAAAAGAACACATTCTATAATTTTATGCTTTATGCTAATGAGCGAGATGTTACATCGGATAAGCCGAATCTTAATATTGGGTTCGGCAGTGAGTATAAAAAAACGCGCTACAGCGAAGCGCAGATGATTGAAATCTGGGACAGGCTGGTGAATTCCCTGCGATATAAATGAAGAAAAAAGATGGACGCATGGAATTGCTTTTCGTTTCTTCCGGAGAGCCAGCCAAACGTACTGAATAGGAGTTTTCACCATGTAATGTCTTCGTGAACTTTCTGCCGATGAAGTTCACGTTACGCTCGATTATAAGAATAGCCGGGGAGGTCACCTCATGCGGGTAAGGCATTTATGGGTGGGATTGATTGTTGTCGTCCTTATTCTCGGTACGATTTTTTGGCTGCTCACCCGCCCGTGGCCGGCAGCCCCTTTAACGGCTAAGGAAAAACAAATGACGGATAAACTTTTTGAGCAGACCAAACCCCAGTGTATTGGTCGCTATCTTTTTGATGTGCCCGTTTCATTCAATAACGCTGCGGTGGGTCAGGTAAAGATTAATGAGATGAGAATTGCCAGCAAGCGGCTCTATCCACCGGCGTTTGCGCAGCGTGTCAATCTGCGCGAGCAGGAGTTGGGAGAAAGTCAAACGGTTAATCCGAGAGATCAGCCTTTTCTGAAGCACGTATACCGGATCGACAGGAACACAGTCATTTTTGATCGCAATGAAAACGGAAGTGTTCCCGGTTTCGGACGGATTCTTGAAGGACATCTTTATAGCAATGATATTGCATTTATTGTTACAACTGAAATTACTGACCTGTCCGATCCAAAATATTATAAATATAGAGATAATTACTTAAATAGCGGATCGAAGGAAAGCGATCTAAACGATAAACCACAGAAGCTGGCAGAAATGCAAAGCCTGCTTTCCCGGTTAAAGGGAAGAAAGGATGATGAGGTGCCAGCACAGTCCGGCATCTGTATTCCAGAGGGTTTTATTAAGGATGCGGGTATGATATCGCATGACGTTATTAATATCATATATAATAGTGATGACTTTGGCCTTATTGTTAACAGCAATAATACTCTTCGAAAAGCTGAAACTCTATTAGAAAGGGCTGATGAAATCAATGCCGCCATCATCTGGGTTGGTGCTCACACTCTGAAAAAAGGGGCTGTAAAACTGCCGGAGATAAATGCAGAAGAGTGGCTGATGAAAGGCAAGCAGGATATCTATCATCCAGAAGAGAAAAGTGTTTCTGCCTACAGATTCACTTTTTATGGTAATGAAGATGTAGTTGATTCAAGGCATCCAATATTTTCTGTTGAGTTGAATAATTCTGGTATGGAAACGAAAACCTATACTGATTCACAGCTGGTTGATATCTGGGACAGAATCACCAGAACGTTCAGATATCGGCCCGGAGCGAAGTAGTCGCTAGTGAAATTAGTCGTGCTTTCCACATACTTCCATAATATTTTAAAATAAAGGATACATAATGAGCGTCAGCTATTTTTTAAGAGTTGGTGATAGTACCACCTGCGGTGGAAAGATCCTTACCGGCGATCCAACGTTTCAATGGTATGGCGTTTCTGCTGCCAGAGAAGGAGATATGGTTAACTGCGGTAAGCACCCGGGAACGTACAAAATCTTAGGTGGAGCCGCAGATACATTCGATGGAGGCCAGGTTCTGGCAGGGGCGCTTGATAGTTTTAGTTCGTGTCCATGCCAGGCAAGGTTTATCCCTGGCATTCAGGATAGCTATTCTAAGATCTAAAGAAAATGAAGGGATATTTGAAAAATCCTTCTCCACTTAAAAAATTCAAATACTGTATTCCTCTGACGTAGAACATAAAAATAAATGATTGATGAAATATAAATCTCAATGAAAATTATTGCTTGTCGGCCTGGTGTCTCTTATTTTCATCACCGCTTACCAAACGAAGTCGGTCACTGTCGAACGCAATGAAAATATTCAAATAGTCAGCCCATTCTCTGATTCAAGTCCTGATGGGTAATGCTATGAAATAACCGCTGAGAATAAAGATTATTACTGGCGCCTTGATAAAGATGGTCATCCATTGAAAATTCCTGAGATTAAAGATAAAGATAAAGATAAAGATAAAGATAAAGATAAAGATAAAGATATCGAGATTAGCTTGGGTTTATTAAAAGATAGCGATTGCAAAGAAAAAGGGATTTAGTATTCACTTATGGCTCAAGGAATGAGCAGGGCAGCGTTCCGTTCTGAGCGGCAGACAGTCCGGAATAGAAAGTTGAGGAGTTCAAAATATGGAGGGTAAACTAATCTATTTCGATTTATGCGGCGCACTATCAGATATTTTTGTCGATAACGAGGTCGATTTTAAATATATGGCTTCGATAGCTAAATGTTTTCCTGTCGATAAAGTTGAAGAAGTCTTGTTTGAATGTGGTGCCCCTGTTTGTTACACTAATCTTCTTATACCTGCCCCTTCTATATGGAGCGGGTTTGATAAAAAGGCGTTATGGATTGATATTTTTTAATATCAGAGCAAAAAATGTTTTTTAACAAAATGCAAACATAGAGTTCTTGTATTCACTCTTAAAATAACCTACAGGGAAAAATGGTCGATTCTGAAACATGAAATGCTAAGCCTACTATCCTAAAATTATTCATGGATTATTAAGTTATTCGACTCATTAACGGACATCGGTGGCGATTAAGTAACAAAGAACATTGCTAATGATTCTTACATTTACTTCGCTTTTTGGGTTTTAAATACAATACAGCAAGTATCGAGCTTTACTATGGCATGGTCTATACCTGATATTCCTGAGCAAAAATCATTTCCTGAACCGAAGTATTGGCTCTGGATGGTAGTATTAATATTGATGTTAATTACAGGCGCTATTTCCAGCGTATGGATCTGGAATATGGCAACTTACGCTAAAGTTTTCTTCTACGGTGCCCTGCCAGCATTGTTGGTTTGGTTATGTTTATTCGGGGTAATTTTAAACCGCTATGAGCAGTCTGTCGTAGCCAGCCGGGCATGGAACCTCGAAACGGAACGAACTAAAGCTAACTGGCGCAGCTGGAGTCGAAGGCAGCTAGCCGTAGTTGGTAATGTTTTATTTTCCCCGGAAGAGAAGGGAATGGAGGCGCTATTGGGTGAGCTGGATAAGGTGCCTACATATCCTAAAAAAGCCCGTCCGTTATTCAATTCGCCATATAGTTTTCCAGATTTAATGAAAAAAATAGACCGTGACTTGGAAATTCAGCACCCAGGTTATCGTTATTTTCTTAATTCTATTTATGTTTTTCAATCTCCAGGGAAATTTGATGAGCATTGTAAAGAGTCGATTTCTCAGCAATGGGATCTTATACCCACTTCAGGTTATTTCAGAGAAATAGTGGAGTCTCTCTTCAACGTAAAGAGTTCCGACGGTTTGATATTAATTCTTTGTCTTCAGGATTGGCCTGCTTCAGGCGTAGGGCAGTCAAGCGAGTTTATTTCTGCTCAGCTTATCGCTTCCCCCAGCTTTGCTCACCAGCATTCACTACCTGTTATCGCCGGCATGACTCGGATGATGCCGCTGGAGGAAGGGAAACTTATTAAAGAGTTAGATATGTTATTCGAATATGTCCAGCCTGATAAAGAGAGTCTGGAATACGTTTGGCTGCAGGGAACGGTTGAAAAAGCTGCCGCAGAAATCATGCAGTATGCAACAGTCCATCAGTGGTCTCTGCCGGAAAAAAGACCGCTGCATTCGATCGATCTTTCTTTTGGGCCTCCAGGGGAGATGGCTTTACCACTTTCTTTAGTCATGCTGGCCGCAGCTGCCAGCAAAACAGGTAAAGATCAGCTGCTGGTTAATCAGACGACGCAGCAAACAGGAACACTTTGCTTGGTTACCAGGGAGCTTTACCCATGATTGAACAAAAAATAATACCAAACGCACGTTATGGCTCATGGGGATTTTTCCTCCTGATTATTGGTCTGGCGGGAGTAAGTGCTTTTTTAATTTTTATCAACCTGGACAGTTTGAACAGCATTGGGATTTCAACTCAGAAAATCTGGACAATCTGGGGAGGCGTGTCTGCCGTCTTGCTTTTTGGCCTGATTGGTTCACCTGTCTGGTGGCGATGGAAACAGAGAAGAAATCAGGCCGTCTACAAGCCACAGGAACCTGGCGAAAAGCTGGAGTCTCTCTCCGTTGAGGGTAGGGATACCGTTCCGTTTTTGCCCAGCCTTAAAAAATATCTCCGAGTCCGATATAGGCTTTTATGGCGCCACAAAGTCCACCTGCTGCTGGTGACGGGCGACGAATCCGCGATTGAAAAACTGATTCCTGGCCTGCAACAGCAGCAGTGGCTTGAAGGCAACCGTACCGTTCTGATTTACGGCGGCAGTCTGACTGCTGAGCCCGATAAGGAAAAATACACCGCGCTGCGTAAACTGCGCCGTGGGCGTCCACTGGACGGGATTGTCCGGGTCATGCCTCAGTCGCTTAACCTGACCCCGCAAATCAGTGACAGCGACCTTCGCGGGCTGGAAAAAATCAGTGAATTGCTGCATTACTCAGCACCTGTCTGGCTGTGGCGGCTGTGTGACAGCAAATGGGCGCAGACAACGCGCACTGAGCAGGCGGTCGGGGCAACGTTCCCGCTGCGTGCAAAAGCTGATGATATTGTCCGTCAGCTTAAGCTGATGCTGCCGTCCCTGCGAACGCAGGGAGTGAGCCAGATCGCGGAAAACAACAGTCACGACTTCCTGCTGCGCCTGGCCCAGGACCTTAAAGACGGTGGTATCGCTCGCTGGGCTCTGCAACTGGCGCCATGGCTGGCAGCTTCCCAGCAGCGCGTTCCGCTGCGTGGCCTGGTGTTCAGTCTGCCAGGGTATAAACCTGTCGATACGTCAGAGGGAACAGCCGGTGCTGAGACATTTATCCCTGAGTCACAGCGCCATGCGCTGACCCTGCCGTTAACCTGGCAGGGCATTGTGGATGACTGTACCCGCGTGCGTGGCCGCCGTGTCGGTATGGCGTGGGAGCAGACGCTCGCCTGGACGCTGATGGCCATCATCGGCGTTTGGGGGGCGGGAACGCTGCTGTCGTTTACAGTCAACCGCCAGCAGACAGTCTCTGTTGCGCAGCAGACTCATGCTCTTGTGGAGCATCCCTCGGTATCGGATCACCAGCTGACGGCTCTGCACACCCTGCGCAATGACGCCGGTCGCCTGCTGCGTCATGTCCGGGAGGGGACGCCCTGGTATCAGCGCTTTGGTCTGGACCATAACCAGCAGCTACTCGACGCGATGCTGCCGTGGTATGGCGTGGTAAATAATCGCCTGATACGCGATCCGGCGAATGAGGCCCTGACGCAAAAGCTCACCGTGCTGGCTAACTCAGCGCCTAACAGCGACCGGCGTGCTCAGCTGGCGAAACCGGGCTATAACCAGCTTAAAGCCTGGCTGATGATGGCCCGCCCGGATAAAGCCGATGGCGCGTTCTACGCGCAGACCATGAAAGCCGTGCAGCCGACGCGAACAGGCATCTCCACCGGCCTGTGGCAGAGTCTGTCCCCGGACCTGTGGGCATTCTACATAACTGAACTGCCACAGCAGCCACCGTGGAAAATCACGCCGGATGCGCAGCTGATCGGCCAGAGCCGTCAGGTGCTGCTGCAGCAGATTGGACGGCGCAACGCCGAAAGCACGCTGTATGAAAACATGCTCAAATCGGTGCGTCGTAATTTTGCCGATGTTTCTCTGGAAGAGATGACCAGCGGTACCGATGCCCGCCGTCTGTTTACCACTGATGAAGTGGTGCCGGGGATGTTCACCCGTCAGGCATGGGAAGGGGGCATTCAACAGGCCATCGAGAAGGCGGCCAGTTCCCGTCGCGATGAAATCGACTGGGTGCTGAGCGATTCCCGCAAGACTGTCTCGGCCGACCTGTCGCCGGAAGCGCTGAAAGCGCGTCTGACCCGGCGCTATTTCACCGACTTTGCCAGCAGCTGGCTGAACTTCTTCAACAGTCTCCACTGGAATCCTGCAAACAACATTGCCGACGTCACCGACCAGCTGACGCTGATGAGTGATGTGCGCCAGTCACCGCTGATTGCCTTAATGAACACAATCGCCTGGCAGGGGCAAACCGGAGCGCGGAGCGAAGGCCTTTCGGACTCTATCATCAAATCCGCTAAAGACCTGATGAGCGGGAAAGACAAGCCCGTAATTGACCAGTCTGCATCAGGCCCACAGGGACCACTGGATGAAACCTTTGGCCCGCTGCTGACGCTGATGGGCAAAAGCAAAGGCGGCAATGTGATGTCGGCCGACAGCACCCTGAGCCTGCAAACTTATCTCACGCGAATTACCCGAGTGCGTTTACGTCTGCAACAGGTGGCGAGCGCTACCGATCCGCAGGAGATGATGCAGACCCTTGCTCAGACGGTTTTCCAGGGCAAAAGCGTGGACCTGACTGACACTCAGCAGTACGGCAGCCTGATTTCCGCAAGCCTCGGCGAGGAGTGGAGCGGATTTGGCAGCACGATGTTTGTACAACCGCTGACCCAGGCATGGGAAACGGTCCTGCAGCCCTCAGCCGCCAGCCTTAACGATCGCTGGAGCCGCTCTGTTGTGGCGAACTGGCATACGGCCTTTGATGGTCGCTTCCCGTTTGCGGTCAGCAAAAGCGATGCCTCGTTGCCGATGCTGGCTGAATTTATCCGCAAGGACAGCGGACGCATCGAGCGGTTCCTGACCACCGAACTTAACGGCGTGCTGCACAAAGAGGGTAGCCAGTGGGTGCCGGATACGGCGCACAGCCAGGGGCTGACGTTCAATCCGGCGTTTCTGCGGGCGGTCAACCAGCTTAGCCAGCTGTCAGACATTCTGTTTACCGACGGTAGCCAGGGAATAAGTTTTGAACTGCAGGCACGACCCGTATCTCAGGTGGTGGAAACCCGGCTGACCATTGACGGGCAGAAATTGCACTACTTCAACCAGATGGCCGAGTGGCACTCTTTCCGCTGGCCCGGGGACACCTTCAAACCCGGAACCATGCTGACGTGGACTTCTACCAGCGCGGGAGCGCGTCTGTTCGGCGATTATAGCGGCAGCTGGGGCTTTATTCGCTGGCTGGATCAGAGTAAACGTCAGCGGCTCGACCGCAGTCAGTGGATGATGAGTTTTACCGCCCCGGACGGCCGCACTCTGCAATGGGTACTGCGCTCCCAGCTGGGTAATGGTCCGCTGGCGCTTCTGGCGTTACGCAACTTCAGCCTGCCGGAGCAGATATTCAGCGTGGATGCCTCTGCGACCTTTCAGGCTCTGGCAAGTTCGGAGAGTTCAGCCATAGATGGAATGGAATAATGACGACATTACAAAGTGTACTACAGGCCTGCTGCGCCGATGAAAAGACGCTCTTGAGCAGTGCTCGGTCGCGCAGCGCTGACTGGGAGCGCTGGCTGAAGCCGATTGGCGACAATGAGCCAACCGGAGTGGATCCCGGATACGACGATGATTTTCAGCGTATCCGTGAAGAGATCAACAAACTTTCCGATACTGATACCGGTCTGATTTGCCAACTGGCGGAAAGGCTGCTGACCGGCACCAGTAAGGATTTACGTGTCATCACTTTCTACGTTTGGGCACGTCTGCATCAGGATGGCGAGCTTGGGTTTACGCAGGGACTTGAGCTGATGGCCTCGATGCTGGAGCGGTTTGGCAGCCGATTGCATCCTCTTCGCGATCGCAGCCGTAAGGCTGCCCTGGAATGGCTGGGCAGCAGCCGTGTGACAAACAGCCTGTGCCTGTACCCTGAGGTTGATATGTCTATCATGCAGCGCATTACCGCTGCGCTGTTGCTGGCTGAACGGACGTTTCAGACGTTTGATGAGAAAACCCGGCCAGAATGGACGAGCCTGTATCAGGCTCTGGATAACCGACTGGTACAAAGCGGCGGAGCGAACAGTCTGGTGCCACAAACCAGCCGGGAAGAGAGCACGATTGCCGCGTCAGCGCCGGTGATGAACACCGTCACCTCGGGACGAGATTTGCTCGATCAGGCCAAAGTGCTGGCGCAATATCTTCGCGATCGGCCGGGAGGCTGGCTGGCCGGGCATCATCTGCTGAAGTGCGTACGCTGGGACACGCTAATGGAACTTCCGCCGCTGGATGCGTCCGGGCGCACCCGCCTGGTGCCACCGAAGCCAGACAACAAAGTGCACCTCAAGCGCCTGTACCTGCAGAAAAGCTGGTCTGAACTGCTGGAGCATACGGACACTTTACTGGCGCAGGGTGTCAACCACCTTTGGCTGGACGTGCAATGGTATGCATGGCAGGCGCTGGCGAAACTGGATAACGACACTGTACGTGCAGACATCCTGTGCCGCGATCTTAAGGGCTTACTGGCCCGCCTCCCGGGGCTGGAAGTACTGGCTTTCAGCGACGGCACTCCTTTCGCCGATGAAGCAACGCTGAGCTGGATAAGCGAAAGCGTGCTCGACGATATGCCCGGATGGAAAGATGAGCCGGTATCAGCCGCGGTTGCTGGAGGCGATGATGTGCTAACGCTGGAGCCTGAAGTGTTGGCGAAAGCAGACGGTGAAGGTATTGAAGCCGCGCTCAACTGGCTGCAGGTTCAGCCGGGTTATACCTCCGCCCGGGACCAGTGGCTGATGCGCCTGTTGATGGCCCGGGTGAGTGAACAGTACGGTAAACACGAAATGGCACTGCATCTGTTGGGCGAACTCGACGGTAGCGCCAGGGGACTGACGCTTGAGCAGTGGACGCCAGAGCTAATGTTCGAAGTAAAAGCCCGCAGGTTAAAGTTGTTGCGGGGTAGAGTCGGGCGCAGTGAAGCAGATAAAACGCGCCTGCAGTCTGAAATGGACGCTCTGCTATCCGGGCTTATCTCACTGGATCCTGCTCGGGCAGTTGTACTCTGCAATGGATGATATTACGCGCATAAAATAATATTTGAACTGCTCCATAAATATGGGGCATATGCAGAGACTGTGATATTCAAATAATATACTTGATACTTTGGATAATATGCCTGAACAATTATTTCCTCCTCAAGATAAAAACATTGGCATTTAGATAATACTAAAAAGACTGGCGGGTGGTTTTGGAAATGCTCCCGGAGGGTTGTGTTTAAACAATATAAAATTGTTTCGGTATCAATATTAGTTTGTATCAACGTCGTGCTGGCAAAGATGTCGATAACTCAGTAAATACGAAGCTATTAGGTTTCAGGTGCCTTTTTAGAACTTATTGTTTCGCTATCCGGTAAACAAACATTAATTAAGACGAATCTATGGACGACTTAACTCTGCGTTATTATGACGCTGAAATGCGCTACCTGCTGGAAGCCGGGGAAGAATTTGCCCGTGCTCATCCTGAGCAGGCGGCAATGCTCAATTTGGATAAAGCGGGCGCGCGCGACCCGTTCGTCGAGCGCCTGTTTGAAGGCTTTGCCTTCCTGATGGGTCGATTGCGCGAGAAGCTCGATGACGACCTGCCAGAATTGACCGAAGGGCTGGTCAGCCTGCTGTGGCCGCATTACCTGCGTACCATACCGTCGATGTCGGTGGTGGAGTTCACCCCCGACTGGGGCGAAATGAAGGAGCAGATGCGTATCGACAAAGGCTTTGAGGTACATTCCCGGCCGATCGGTGAGAAGGGGACGCGCTGTCGTTATTCCACTACGAAAGCGATAGACCTTCAGCCCCTCTCGCTGGATCGCGTCAGCCTGGCGACCGATTCTGATGGCCGCTCGGTTGTCACACTGCGCTTTAGCTGCAGCAAGCTGGCGGACTGGAGCCGTATCGATCTCAGCCATGTTCCGCTTTACTTCAATGCCGACGCGCCTCTGGCCTGCGCCATGCACGAAGCCTTCACCATGAATGTGGCCAGGCTATGGCTGCGGATGCCCGGTGATGTGGAAAGAAAACCGCTGGACGGGTATTTCACCGCGCT
The DNA here is from genome assembly GCF_030078455.1 of Klebsiella sp. Ech2A. Classification (NCBI taxonomy): domain Bacteria; kingdom Pseudomonadati; phylum Pseudomonadota; class Gammaproteobacteria; order Enterobacterales; family Enterobacteriaceae; genus Klebsiella; species Klebsiella sp. Ech2A. The sequence continues at coordinate 30,733 of NZ_JAQGFU010000024.1, forward strand.
CGGGTTCGGTGATGATGATACCCTCTGGCCGAAGGGCAGCAGTAGTTTCAGCGGCTACCAGCTGCTGCTGGAGTACTTTACCTTTCGCGAGAAATTTATGTTCACCGGTCTGCGTGGGCTGGAGACCGTCGCGTTCCCGGCTGAGCTCCCCTGGTTTGAAATCGACGTGGTGCTGGCTGAGCGCTGGGAGCATGACTTCAGCTTTACCGGGAAGCATCTGCGGCTGAACTGCGTACCGGTAATTAACCTGTTTCCACTGGAATCCGATCCGCTGACGCTCAACTCGTTGCAGACGGAATACATGCTGCGCCCGATGCGGGTACAGGATGGTCATACCGAGATTTACGCCGTGGATTCGGTGATGTCATCAAGCCAGCATACCTACGTCCCATTCTCGAGCTTTCGCCACAAGGGCGGGATGATGCGCCATGAAGCGCCGGAATACTACTATCACACCCGCCTACGCCGCGGACCGTCCGGTCTGCATAACACCTGGCTAATTCTTGGTGGCGAAGCGTTTGATACCCATACCGTGCCGATAGATGAAAGCCTGTCCCTGACGCTCACCGGCACCAACGGTCAGCTACCTCGTCGGGCCCTGCAAAGCACCGTGCTTGATACGGTGGTGAAAACCACCTCAGTCAGCATCGCTGTTCGCAACCTGTGTGCGCCGACGCTGCCTTGCTATCCACCGGATAGGGATCGCTTTCACTGGCGTGTGCTAAGCCATCTTGGCAGCGGTTTTCTCTCGATGATGGATAACGCAGAGGTGCTACGCGGTACCCTGGCGCTGTATGAGTGGACAGACAGCGAGATGAACCGGCGCCGTCTGGAGGCCATTATCGATGTGAAGCACAGCGAAACCGAGCGTTTTGAGCAGGGCTACCTGGTACGCGGCGTGCAGATTGACGTCATGCTCGATAGCCACGGCTTTGCCGGAAGAGGGGATATCTGCCTTTTTGGCGAGATGCTGAGCCGCTTCTTTGCGCTTTATACCGATATCTATCTGTTTAATCGCCTGATTATCATCCTGCAACCGACCGGAGAACGCCTGGAATGGGAAGAGAAGCACAATCGCCGCATTCTCGGCTGACCCTTCAGCTGGAGGCAGATCTTCAGCGTATTAACTTTTACCGTTTCTGCCAGCTGCTGGAAAAGCGCCATCCGGGTAAACCGCTAATGGGCTCAACCAGCCATCCAGCCGATGACCCGGTACGCTTTGCCCCTCATCCGGGAATGGGATTTCCGGTCAGCGAACTGAAAGCCGTCGAATACGACGAAGACGATGACGGCAAACCAGCGGTCATTCGTACCACCTTTATGGGGATGTACGGCGTCGATTCACCGCTGCCGACCGCTTATCTCGATGATATCGCTCAGCTCCGGGAGGGACATGAGGCACTCCAGAGCTTTTTGGATATCTTCAGCCACCGCATCCTGACCCAGTTTTATCGCATCTGGCGGAAGTACTCCTGGCCTGCCACGTTCGAGCCCGGAGGAGGCGACAATATTTCGCAGTCGCTGTTGGGGCTGGTGGGGCTGGGGATCCCCGGAACCGCAGAGCATATCGCCACCCCGGTGTCGCGCTTTCTGGCTCTGCTCGGCGTGTTACGCCAGCCCGGAAAAACTCAGGAGGGGATGCAGGCGCTGGTGAGCCTGCTGGCACCTGAGACAACGGTGCGGGTGAGTCCGTATTGTCTGCGGCCGGTGGAAATCAGCCAGCCCATGGGGTTTTGCGGCGAGCAGGATTTTCTCCTGGACGGCAATACACCGCTTGGCGACGAGGCGATGGATGCCAGCAGCCAGCTGCTGATTGCGCTTTCAACGGATAACCGGCAGGAAGCGCAGGGCTGGAAGCCGGATGGTCTGCTGTATTCGGATTTTCTGGTGATGCTAAGGGTCTATCTGGGCTGGCGCTTTAAGGCAAAAATAACCCTAACCACGTTGACTCGCTTGTTGGCTGCCCCTCCGCTCGGTGAGGGTCATTTCTGGCTTGGCATGAATGGCGTGCTGGGAGCTGAAGATCGCGTGTTCCTGGACGATATCCCGCAGACCTTTACGACGGAACTGGGTTACTACAGCGGCATGAACCCCGCTATACCACAACAAGGAAACCGATGTGTTACGTACAAGTTCGACTAAAATCGCCTGCTGGCTGCTGCCGCTGGTGGCGGTCAGCCTGACGGGCTGTGGGGTGACGCAGAGCGTCACTGAGGGGACTAAATCGGCCTTTAGCGCCATTTTTTACAAGAAAATTAAAGTTCTGCATCTCGATTTTATAGCGCGCGAGGCGCTGAATACCGATGCACGTGAGAGCAATTCGCTGTCTGAGCCGCTGGTGGTGCGGGTGTATCAGCTTAAGGAACGCAATACCTTCGACAAAACGGTATATCAGCAGCTGCTGAAAGAGGGCGATACCCAACTGAGCGCTGATTTGCTGGCCACGCGTGATGTGGTCTTGAAGCCGGGTGGTGATGCGAATCTCGATATGCCAATGGAAGCCGATGCGCAGTTTGTGGCCGTTGTCGGGCTGTTCCGTCATCCGGATATGGTGAATAACACCTGGAAGCTGGTCATCGAACGTGAAGATCTCGATCCCGATAAACCGCGTATCCTGGAAGCCGGAAACAACCATCTGAGGCTACAGCCCGTTAAGGATGATTAATGTCACAGGGACACAATACCCCCTCATTATATGAAATTCTCTACGGCAACTTCACCGGCGGCCTCGACCTCAACCGCGTCAACGAGCAGGACCAGGCGATCCTGTCCGTGCTGGACAACATGCAGCGCATTCTCAACTGCCGCGCCGGTACGCTGGCGCATCTGCCGGACTACGGCCTGCCGGATATGACCAAAATCCTGCAGGGTATGCCCGGCACCGCCCATGAGCTTATGGGGACGCTGTCGGCCGTTTTGCTCAAATATGAACCGCGGCTGAAAAGCATTAGCGTTATTCTCCTTGAGCAGGCGATCCCCGGTGAGCTGCGCTATGCGATCGATGCGGAGCTGAAAGGGGTGGGGCTGGTGCGCTATGGTACCGAGTTTATGCCCGAGGGTCGGATATTCATTCGCCACCTAAAGCAACAGCATTATTTCGACAGAAATCCCCGCATGTAGGGATGCCGGGCAGGCCGGCACGATATCTTTCTCGGGACGACTGACCGCCAGCTCCCGGAGCAAATCGCCAATCTCTGCCTGACAATCCACGGATGAATCCATTATGAAAAGCACAGAACCCCGAGATATTCGCACGGGCGGCGATCCGCGCCCGTTCCCTGACTTCATCACCCTTCGCGATGAAATGAGCAAGCAGACGCATCCCGCCAGGCCTGATATTCACTGGGAGCGGGTGGAGAAATTGTCGCTGGCGCTGTTTGATAAAAACGGGATTGAGCTGCAGACAGGGGCCTGGTACACCCTGGCGCGCAGCCATCTGGCACGCGTGGAGGGCATGAACGAAGGTCTGAAGATCGTTGCCACGATGCTCAGCCGCCAGTGGGCGCAATACTGGCCGCGGGCCAGCCACCCGCGGGCTGAAATTCTCTCAGGGCTGTTTCAGCGGCTGCAGAAAGTGTTCCGCACCTTTACCCTGAGCCATGAGGATTATCATCAGCTCCTGCAGCTGGAGTCGACGCTTGATTTCCTGAGCAGCATCCTTGCCCGCCAGGAACTGCTGCAGATAAGCCAGATAGAGCCGCTGGTGCAGCAGGTGTGCAGCGCGCTGACGCGCGTGGAAAATGCGCCAGAGCCACAATTATCCGCTGCAGCCATTACTCTTCCTGCCGTGCAGGTTCCGCCGATCGGATTGAACGAATCAACACCGGAGCCCCGGCGGCCCGATGCAATCCCGCCGGGTTCTACCGTCGCTGTCGCCGTTAACAGGATCCACAAAACGGCGCCTGCGCCAAAGCGGGTCGGCCTATTCGCCTGCGGGATGCTGACGGCCTTTGCGTTGAGTGCCGCAGTCTTTATCGGCGGGCACTATCTGGCTCGCTCGGATCCAGCGGGTCAACAGCCCGACAGCAGCCAGCAGCCGCTACCCTGGCTGCCCGGCGCGGCGGCAGGCGAGACGTTCAGCTCTTCTGGCTCAGCCGCCGGCTGGTTGAAGGATGCCTCGGTGAGGTTAGAGGCGCTTTCTGTCCTCCCGCCTGACTGGCATCTTCGCTATGGTCAGGATCTGATAAACCAGGCTTATGCACTGTGGCCGGGTCTTCCCGAAACTGAAGAGTTGGGTACTCAGTGGCGGCAAAAGCTTGCCCTGAATGGGACGCCCGATGATTCGCTGGTGGGCTGGCATCAGGGCATGCACAGGCTCCAGAGTCTGAGCGAGCAGCTTAACGCGCTGGATGGGCAAAAGGGGAGATACCTGACGGTCAGCGAGCTGAAATCGCAGGTGTTTGCAGCCATTCAGGCATTTAATCGGTCGGTGCCGGTGGAGGAGCAGCTCCGGCAGATCGCTGAACGGCAAGAGCCTGGGATGATCCCGCAGGCGCAGAAACTGGAGGTGGAGCAGCACCTGCAGCAGCTCATCATCCGATACTCGGCGCTAACCCGCGGCGAATAGTACTCATCTACAGCGATAAAAAAGCCACGCAACCGCGTGGCTTTTTTATGCTGTTTTTCTGAGGCTCCGTGAAGCCTCATAAGCTAGCTGAAGCTATTTAGACGTTGAACAGGAAGTTCATGACGTCGCCATCTTTAACGATGTAGTCTTTGCCTTCGGCGCGCATCTTACCGGCTTCTTTCGCACCCTGTTCGCCTTTGTAGGTGATAAAGTCTTCATAGGCGATAGTCTGAGCGCGGATAAAGCCTTTTTCGAAGTCGGTGTGGATTTTACCCGCCGCCTGCGGTGCGGTTGCGCCGACAGGGATGGTCCACGCGCGGACTTCTTTAACCCCGGCGGTGAAGTAGGTCTGCAGGTTCAGCAGCTCGTAGCCGGCGCGGATAACGCGGTTCAGGCCCGGCTCTTCGATGCCCAGTTCGGCCATGAACTCATCGCGGTCAGCGTCGTCAAGTTCCGCAATATCGGATTCAACGGCGGCGCACACGGCAACCACTACTGAGCCTTCGGCGGCAGCGATTTCGCGGACTTTATCGAGGTACGGGTTGTTCTCGAAGCCGTCTTCGTTGACGTTGGCGATGTACATGGTTGGCTTCAGGGTCAGGAAGCTCAGGTATTTGATGGCGGCTTTATCTTCGTCCGTCAGCGCCAGCGCGCGCAGCATGCCGGCGTTTTCGAGCTGCGGCAGGCATTTTTCCAGTGCGACCAGTTCAGCTTTCGCGTCTTTATCGCCGCCTTTTGCCCTTTTCTGTACGCGGTGAATGGCGCGTTCGCAGGTGTCAAGATCGGACAGCGCCAGCTCGGTATTGATAACGTCGATATCGTCAGCCGGGTCCACTTTGTTGTTAACGTGGATGATGTTGTCGTTTTCAAAGCAGCGAACAACGTGGCCGATAGCTTCGGTTTCACGAATGTTGGTCAGGAACTGGTTGCCCAGGCCTTCGCCTTTGGATGCGCCTTTTACCAGGCCCGCGATGTCGACGAATTCCATGGTAGTCGGCAGGATGCGCTGCGGTTTAACGATTTCGGCCAGCTTATCCAGACGCGGATCGGGCATCGGTACGACACCGGTGTTCGGCTCAATAGTACAGAAGGGGAAGTTGGCCGCTTCAATACCCGCTTTGGTGAGCGCATTGAACAGGGTGGACTTGCCGACGTTGGGCAAACCGACGATACCGCATTTGAATCCCATGATTTAAATCACCTTAATCTTTGGATAATCAACCTGTTACATTGAACAGATTGTAGAAAAGTAAATAGCTTCGCCTATTATACACGGTGTGCGGCAAAAATTCCGCACGTCGGCCGGTTATTGCGCTTTAAATGCGTGTAAACGGTTGGTAGCTTTGGTCAGTCCCTCTTTCAGCCAGACTTCCGTGCAGCGCGCGGCTTCATCAACGGCTTCGTCTATCAGTTTCTGCTCGCTAAGCGGCGGTTTACCTAACACAAAACCGACAACCTTGTTTTTATCGCCCGGATGGCCGATCCCGACGCGTAAGCGGTGAAAGTTCGGGTTATTGCCCAGTTTGCTGATGATATCTTTCAGGCCGTTATGCCCGCCGTGGCCGCCGCCGAGCTTAAATTTCGCCACGCCTGGCGGTAAATCCAGCTCATCGTGCGCGACCAGAATCTCGTCGGGATTAATCCGGTAAAAGGTGGCCATCGCCGCCACGGCTTTACCGCTGAGGTTCATAAAGGTGGTCGGCACCAGCAGGCGCACATCCTCGCCGGCAAAGTTAATCCGTGAGGTGTAGCCGTAGAATTTGCTCTCTTCGCGCAGCGGGGCGCGGTGGCGGTCGGCCAGGAGGTCTACATACCAGGCGCCCGCGTTATGGCGTGTCGCCGCGTATTCCGCACCGGGGTTAGCCAGGCCGACAATCAGTTTTATCGTCACTTTTATATCCTGCATGGGTCGTTCTCTGGCGCGTAGTGTACTGTCTGCGAGCGCGCTTGACAAAATTCTGCCAGCGCAGCGCTATCGACACGATAATTTCGCCGGTGAACCATTAGAATTTGATGTTGTTCAGTAGGTTATTTGTAAACTTTTGTTGGTTTGATGTTCGCTATTGTGATCGCCAACGCAATCAATCTTCTGCCCGTTGTCTATACTAGACCTATAAGTTCTGAGGATATTCTCAGGCAACCCAAGGTTCCGGAGGTGACATATGAAACGCAGAAACGCTTCGTTACTCGGTAATGTACTGATGGGTTTAGGGTTGGTCGTCATGGTTGTTGGCGTCGGCTACTCCATTTTAAACCAGCTCCCGCAGCTTGACCTGCCGCAGTTTTTCGCGCACGGCGCAATTCTCAGCATCTTCGTCGGCGCCGTTCTCTGGCTTGCCGGCGCGCGTATTGGCGGCCATGAACAGGTCGGCGACAGATACTGGTGGGTGCGCCACTACGACAAACGCTGCCGTCGTGACCAGCACCGCCACAGCTAGGTCAGTCCGTTATCTGCACCCGTCGCCAGACGGGTGCAATTTTGTCAACGTATCCGCTCTGCAGCCAGCCTTCGTCCTGACGGCTGGCTGACTATATTACTCCCGCTTATTTTACTCCCGCAATGGCCGCCCCGCTGATATTGTTGCCCCTGCTGATAAACTCTTTGCTTGACCCTGACGTAACGTCAGGCAGCAGAGTAACGCCACTGGCAGACAAAAGGAGCAGTCATGTTAATTCAGGTGGGGGAACTGGCGAAACGCGCCGGAATGACCGTCCGTACGCTACATCACTATGAACAAACCGGGCTGCTGACGCCTTCGGCCAGAAGCGCGGCGGGTTATCGGCTATACGATCTGGCGGCCGTTCAGCGGCTGCATATGATTAAGGCGCTGGCACAGGCCGGGCTGGAGCTCGCGGCTATTAAGGAGCATCTCGATTGCGGTTCGCTTTCGTTATCCGATCTGCTGGTGCAGCAAATTACCACCCTCGATACGCAGCTACGCACTATCTCAACGCTGCGCGAAAGGCTGGTGCTGCTCCGCGACGAACTGGGTAGCGGCCGTGAACCCGATCTGGAGTCCTGGCTACAGACCCTGGAGCTTATGAAAATGTACGATCGTTGGTTTAGTCCGCAGGAGTTACAAACGCTGCCGTTCGCCGAGCAGGATGAACAGCGCAATCAAATCTGGCAGGCGCTGGTTATTGACGCGCAGCGGCTGATGCAGGAGAGCTGCCCGCCTGACTCGCCGTCGGCGATGGCGCTGGCCACCCGCTGGATGGAGCGCCTGGAGCTTGATACCGCCGGGCGACCGGAATTTCTCACCCGGCTCAATGAGATGCACGCGACGGAACCGCAAATGCGCGCGCAAACCGGCATTACGCCCGAGATTGTGGACTACATTACCCACGCCTTTGCGCAAAGCAAGCTGGCGATCTGGGCGCGCTATCTCAACGCCGAGGAGTTGGCGTTTACCCGTGAGCACTATTTCGATCGGCTAATGGAGTGGCCGGGGCTGGTATCGGCGCTGCATCAGGCCTGCGCTGAGCAGACCGATCCGGCATCCGAGGCCGGGCAAAAGCTGGCGCGGCAGTGGCTGGAGCTGTTCCAGTCGTATGCCGGAACCAGCCCGCAGACCCAGCAAAAGTTTCGCCACGCGATGGAGTGCGAACCGCATCTGATGAAGGGGACGTGGATGACGCCGCCGGTGCTCGGCTGGCTCCAGCAGGCTATAGGGGTGATGATGCAGGCGCGAACGCCCGCATCCCGCTAGTTAAATATCCGCCAGCGCGGCGTTGCGATCGGGGTAGAAGCTCAGGCGTCCGGCAATGGGCTGAACGCCGGCGCGTGCCAGGGTACGCAGCGGCTGAAACTCAAGATTAGACACCCGCAGCTCGCAGCCTTCCGGCAGCTTTTTCACGAAGCGCTGGAAGGCATCCAGGCCACCGGCATCCAGCACCGGCACCGCATCCCATTTCAGCACCACGATCCGCTTACCCTCAATACGCGTTTCCAGATCGTTAAATAGCCCCTCGGCGGCGGCGAAGAACAGCGGGCCGATAACCCGCAGCACCAGCACGTCGTCGGGCACGTCGACGTTGACCGGGGCCAGGCGCGTCATGCGGGCGATACGGCGCATAAACAGCAGCGAAGCCAGTACGATGCCGACGCTGATCGCGATGACCATATCAAACAGCACCGTCAGCGACATGCACATCAGCATGACCACGATGTCGTCCTTTGGCGCATAGCGCAGCAAATTCACTACCTTGTGCGCTTCGCTCATATTCCACGCCACCATCAGCAGCAGCGCCGCCATCGCCGACAGTGGCAGCCAGGAGAGCAGCGGGGCGAGGATCAGCAGCGCCATAATCACCAGCAGCGCATGGATCACCGCAGAAACCGGCGAGGTCGCACCGGCGCGCACGTTGGCCGCCGAGCGGGCAATCGCCGCGGTCGCGGTAATGCCGCCGAAGAAAGGCGCGACGATATTGCCCAGACCCTGACCGATCAGCTCGCTGTTCGCCTTATGCTTGGTGCCGGTCATACCATCCAGCACCACCGCGCACAGCAGCGACTCAATGGCGCCGAGCATGGCCATGGAGAATGCCGCCGGCAGCAGCGCCTGCAGCGAGGCCCAACTGAGGGTGAAATCAGAGCCCGGCATATCCCAGGGCAGCACCAGCTGCGGCAGCAGCTGCGGAATGCCGCTTCCCTGGCTGCCGTCGGCGAGCGTGTAGTGGAACTGAGAGCCGATGGTCGCGACGTGGCCGCCCAGCAGGGTGACGACCGCCATCACCGCGCAGCCCGCCAGCAGCGCGGGAAGATGGCCCGGCAGG
>NZ_JAQGFU010000250.1:0-5452 GCF_030078455.1 Klebsiella sp. Ech2A
CAGCGCGGTGGTCCCACCTGACCCCATGCCGAACTCAGAAGTGAAACGCCGTAGCGCCGATGGTAGTGTGGGGTCTCCCCATGTGAGAGTAGGGAACTGCCAGGCATCAAATAAACAGAAAAACCTCATGCGAAAGCATGGGGTTTTTTTGTTGTCTGCGGTTCATGAAAAGCGGCCGGACGTCGTCCGGATCGGGCGCTGCGCGCCGCGAACCGGGAATATCCAGCGGCCAGCAATCAAACCATCCCCTGAAACAAACAATGGCCTTACGCCGCGCGGGCCTTCCCCCGTAATCCGCACTCTTCTGATAAGCACAACGCCTTCCCATCTCCGATGCTATATTTAAAATATAAACCAGCTATGTTTTAAATATAAAACCACGGTTTTTAATTAATTCTCTGAATATCTTTAATTCACGCCTGAATTATATTTAATTAATATTATCAATTGCTTACAAAATAACGTTTCGCTATTCCAGACGTAAAATCGTAATAACTGGACTTTGCCAATAAAATGATTTACTGTCCTTAACACTTTGTTAACTTGATCGGGTTCGGATTAACCGAATTGTGATATAAAATATCAAGCGTACTGCCGATATTAATGCCTGTTTCGGTCACTCCCGGGGCTAAATAACCCCTGTTACCGGGTGGCAATATGAGAATATAAATGAAAATCCTGCTTGGCTGGCCCCCTTTGCGCCGGCTCACCCGCTACGTACAAGAACGCCTTACCTTTTTGGTCCTGCTCTGCTGGCCGGCAATTATCTGGCTGGCGTGTCGCGTCTGCGTCTGGCTGGCCGATAGCGCCTATATGCTGATGGATAAGCCGTTAAGCGACTCGTTTACCGTCTATCTGCAGCCGCTGATGACCTTCGGCACGCTGGTCCGCATCTCGGTGAGCTGGGTCGTGCTGCTGTTCATTCTGTTTAGCATGGCGATGGGCTTTACCTGGCTGCTGCGCCGCGTGATAAACAGCAAAAAATAGTTCACCGGCCGCCGCCTAAGGTGACGGCCGGTACGGCTCATTCACGCCATCGCGCCGATGGTCTTACGAAACCGCAGCAGGGCGATGGCAAAAAACACTGCACCAATCGCCATCAGGGTTAAAAACTGCGGCCAGACGATGGCAAATCCGGCACCGCGATACAGAATCGCCTGCGCGAGGCTGACGAAGTGGGTGGTCGGCATAGTTAACATAATATCCTGTACCGCCTGGGGCATGCTTTCCCGCGGGGTTGAGCCGCCTGAAAGCATCTGCAGCGGCAGCAGTACGAGAATCATCAGCAGCCCCAGCTGCGGCATCGAGCGCGCCACCGTCCCCATAAAGATCCCGATGGAGGTGGTTGCGAACAGGCTCAGGGCCACGCCCAGCATAAACAGCGGGATCGAGCCTTCAATCGGCACCTGCAGCACTCCCTGAACCATCAGCAGCAGCGAAAGCCCGGAAACGACCAGCACCACCAGCCCCATCGACCAGATTTTTGCCAGCATAATTTCAAACGGCGTCACCGGCATAACCAGCAGGTGCTCGACCGTGCCGTGCTCCCGCTCGCGGATCAGCGCCGAGCCGGTTAGCACGATCGCCAGCATGGTGATGTTGTTGATGATGGCCATGACCGCGCCAAAGCGCTCCTGCTCAAGATTGGGGTTAAAGCGCATGCGCACCGCCAGCTCTACCGGCAGAGTGGCGTTATCCCGATAGCGGGCAACGAAGCCGTTCACCTCCCCGCTGATAATATTCTGGATATAGCCATTGCCGGTAAACGCCTGGCTCATCCGCGTGGCGTCGACGTTAACCTGTATTTCCGGCTGCCGCCCGGCGAGCACGTCGCGCTGAAAGTTGGGGGGAATATTAATGGCAAAGGTATAGTTCCCGGCATCCAGCCCGGCATCCATCTCATCTTCGTTAATCAGCTCCGGCGATAAAAACCACGGCCGATAAAAGCCGTTGATAATGCGCGAAGAGAGCTGCGATTTATCCATGTCGGCAATCGCCACCGGCGCCAGATGCAGCGAGCCTGGCATCACGGTCGCAGAGGAATAGACCGACACGGTAAAGGCGAAGAGGATTAAGGTCAGCATCGCCTTATCGCCAAGCAGACTGCGCAGCTCCTTGACGCCGAGATTATAAATATTGCGTACTCCGCGCATCATCCCTCCTGTTTTTTCAGCAGCCATACGCTGAGGCCAAGCACCAGCGGGACGGCAATCAGCAGCGGTATAAAGGACGCCCACAGATCCGTCAGGCTCAGGGCTTTTGAGAATGTGCCGCGGGCGATGGTCAGAAAATGGCTGGTCGGGTAGATCTGACCAATCCAGCGGCCGGGCCCCTCCAGCGACGCGACCGGATCAATCATGCCGGAAAACTGCGTGGCCGGTATCAGCGTAATAATGGCGGTGCCGAAGATGGCCGCAATCTGGCTTTTCATAAAGGTGGAGATCAGCAGCCCCAGCCCGGTGGCGATGGTGACATAGAGCAGCGCCGCCAGGGTCAGGGTCAGAAAACTGCCCTTATGCGCTACGCCAAACACCAACACCGACAGCGCGCACAGCAGGAAAAAGTTAAACATTCCCAGCACGATATAGGGCAGCTGCTTGCCGAGCAGAAACTCGCTGCGGGTCGTCGGGGTGACGTACAGATTAATGATTGAGCCAAGCTCTTTCTCACGTACCACGCTTAGCGCGCTGAGCATCGCCGGGATCATCATCAGCAGCAGCGGGATCACCGCCGGAACGATGGCCGGCAGGCTTTTCACGTCCGGGTTATAGCGATAGCGCGTCTCGATGGATATCAGCAACGTATCGCGGGCGGGAGAGGCCTGACGCCCGGCCATCTCCTGTAGCCACGCCAGATGCATGGCCTGAACGTAGCCGCGCACCGTCTCGGCACGATTAGGCATGGCGCCGTCCACCCAGACGCCAATTTTCACCGGCGTGCCGCGGGCAATATCGCGGCCAAAATTAGGCGGGATTTCAACGGCCACCGCCAGCTCGCCGCTGCGCATCCGCCTGTCCAGTTCGTCATAGCTCTGCAGCGGCGGCTGCTCAATAAAGTAGCGCGAGCCGGCAATATTCTGCGACCAGCCCTGGCTGCTGAGGGTCTGGTCGCGATCGAGCACCGCGAAGCGCAGATCTTCCACGTCCATGCTGATGCCGTACCCCATGATGAACATCAGAATAACGGTACCCAGCAGGGCCAGGGTCGATCGTACCGGATCGCGCCGCAGCTCCAGCGCCTCGCGCCGGCTGTAGCTAAAGAGCCGGCCCAGGCTGAACGCCTGCTGTGCTGCCGTCGTCACGGACGAAGCGCTAGCCGGCGGCGCGGGCGCTGTTTCAGCGACGGGCTGCTGGGCATCCTGTAGCCAGCCGATAAACGCCTCTTCAAGCGTTGCCGCACCGCGCCGGGCCACCAGCGCCTGCGGCGTATCGCTGGCCAGCACCTTTCCGGCGTGCATCAGCGAAATGCGATCGCAGCGTTCTGCCTCGTTCATAAAGTGGGTCGAGATAAAAATGGTCACCCGATCCTGACGGGCGAGATCGACCATCAGCTGCCAGAACATATCCCTGGCGACCGGATCGACGCCGGAAGTTGGCTCATCAAGGATCAGCATTTCCGGGCGATGGATCACCGCCACGGCGAGAGAGAGCCGCTGACGAATGCCCAGCGGCAGCGCGGCGGGCAGGGTATCTTCGACCTCCGTTAACATAAAGCGCTGGCTCATTTCCGCCACCCGAGCGGGGATCTCGCCATCCGGGATGTGGAACAGGCGGGCGTGCAGCTCGAGGTTCTGCCTGACGGTCAGCTCGCTGTAGAGGGAGAAGGCCTGCGACATATAGCCGACGCGGCGGCGGGTTTCGATGTCCTTCGGATCGACCGGCTGACCGAATAGCCAGGCCTCGCCTTCGCTGGCGGGCAGCAGGCCGGTAAGCATCTTCATAGTGGTTGATTTACCGCAGCCGTTTGAGCCGAGGAAACCAAAAATCTCGCCGCGGGCGATGCGGAGATTCACGCGATCGACCGCCACGAAGCTGCCAAAGCGCATGGTCAGATCGCGGGCCTCAATGGCGATGTCATCGTCCTGCGCGCCGCGCGGCGGGATGATGACCTCTTTGTGCGCCACGCGCTGGGCTGCCGGCAGCAGGGCGATAAACGCCTGCTCCAGCGTCTGGCTGCGGGTTTGCGCCTTGAGCTCTTCGGCGCTGCCGGTTGCCAGCACTTCCCCGGCGTTCATCGCCACCAGCCAGTCGAAGCGCTCCGCTTCTTCCATATAGGCCGTCGCCACCAGCACGCTCATCTCCGGCTGGCGCCGGCGAATGCTGTCAATCAGCTCCCAGAACTGGGCGCGCGAAAGCGGATCAACGCCGGTGGTGGGCTCATCAAGGATCAGCAGCTGCGGATCGTGGATCAGCGCGCAGCAAAGGCCGAGCTTCTGCTTCATCCCGCCGGACAGCTTCCCGGCAGGACGGTCGCGGAAAGGGGCCAGCCCGGTGCCGTGCAGGAGCTCATCGATGCGGTTCTCGCGCTCGGCCCTGTCGTGACCGAATAGGCGGGCAAAGAAATCGACGTTTTCATACACCGACAGGGTGTGATAGAGGTTTTTGCCCAGCCCCTGCGGCATCCAGGCGATTTTGGGGCAGACATCCCGCCGATGCCGGGCGTCGCGCATATCGCCGCCGAGGACCATTACGTTGCCCTGTTCAATCGCCCGCGCCCCGGAAATCAGCGACAGCAGGCTGGATTTGCCGACGCCGTCAGGGCCAATCAGGCCCACCATCCGACGGGCGGGAATGCTTAGCGTGATATCCCGTAGCGCGACGGTGGCGCCAAAGCGCTGGCCAACGTGTTCCAGCAGGGCGACCGGGGGGTAAGTATCCTGCTGAGAGCCTCTCATTGCGGCAACCTCACCGTGAGCGTATCGGGCCAGGCCTGCTGGCTATCCAGGCGAACGTATGCCATGCCGGGCAGGCCGGTTTTGACATACTCCAGGTGCTGCTCCAGCAGCTCCGGCGGAATACGGGCCTTCACGCGGAACATCAGCTTCAGGCGCTCATCGCTGGTTTCTACCGTTTTCGGCGTAAACTGCGCGACGCTGGCGACAAAGCTGATATGGGCGGGAACGACCATGTTTGGCGCCGCGTCCAGCACGATGCGCGCCTCGCTGCCCAGCGCCAGCAGGCCCGCCTGCTCGGTTGGCAGGAAGAAGGTCATATAGACGTCGGAGAGGTCGACCATATTCAGCACCCGGCCGCCGGCGGCCAGGACTTCGCCCGGCTCGGCGACGCGATACTGAATTCGGCCGTCGCGCGGCGCTTTGAGCTCGCTATCGTCGATATCGGCGAGGATACGTCGCTCCGTCGCCTGCGCGGCATCGACGCGGGTTTGCGCCTGAATAATGCTGGTGCGGGCGGCTTCAATTGCCGCCCGCACCAGCATTATTCAGGCGCAAACC
>NZ_JAQGFU010000251.1:0-5446 GCF_030078455.1 Klebsiella sp. Ech2A
GGCAAACTGCAGCAGGTAATCCGCCAGCGCCTCGCTGCACAGTACCGCCGCCCCGCTGACGCCAAAGGCCTTGCCGAAGGTCACCACCAGCAGCTCAGGATGAACGTTTTGCGCGTCGCAGCTGCCCCGGCCTTCGTCGCCCAGCACGCCAATGCCGTGGGCATCATCGACCAACAGCCAGCCGCCGGCTTCGGCGGTCACCTGGTTGATCGGGCCGAGAGGCGCGCTATCGCCGTCCATGCTGAAGACGCCTTCGGTGATCGCCAGCTGCTGGCCCGCCAGCGGTTTCTCCAGCAGCGCTTGCAGCTGCTGGACGTCGTTATGCTGAAAGCGCCGCAGCTGCGCCGGGCTGAAGCTGGCCGCTTCCAGCAGCGAGGCGTGGCTCAGACGGTCCGCTACCGCGCGATCGTCCTTGCCGAGCAGCGCAGCAATCAGCGCCTGGTTAGCGGCAAAGCCGGAGATAAACAGCAGCGCGCGCGAATAGCCCAGCCAGTCGGCAAGCGCCTCCTCCAGCTGGCGATGCGCGTCGCTGTAGCCGCTGACGTGGCCAGAGCCGCCGCTGCCGACGCCGTAGCGTTCGGCGCCCTGCTGCCAGGCGGCAACGATCTGCGGATGCTGGCTCAGGCCGAGGTAATCGTTGCTGGAAAAGTTGAGCCAGCGCTGCCCCTCGTGGGTCAGCCAGCGCCCGGCGCCCTGCGCCACCGGCTGGCGAGAGCGGAAAGCATCCGCCTGCCTCCGTTCGCTCAGCGCCTGCTCGATGCGTTGCTGCCAGCTCATAGCGCCGCCGCGTTGTAATATTCCTCGGTATCGGGGTTGTTCAGCGCCTGCTCCAGACGCTGCTGCTGCTCGTTATCGCCTTCCAGCACCGCCGTCTGCTGCGGGTTAAGCCCCAGCTTGCGGAACAGCTGCAGGTCCTTATCCTCTTCCGGGTTCGGCGTCGTCAGCAGCTTGCAGCCGTAGAAAATGGAGTTGGCCCCGGCCATAAAGCACATCGCCTGGGTCTGTTCGTTCATCTGCTCGCGGCCGGCGGAGAGGCGCACGTAGGAGGTTGGCATCATGATGCGCGCCACCGCGATGGTGCGGATAAACTCAAACGCGTCGACGTCGTCGTTGTCCGCCAGCGGCGTGCCCTTCACCTTCACCAGCATGTTGATGGGCACGCTTTCCGGCGGCGTCGGCAGGTTGGCCAGCTGCAGCAGCAGTCCGGCGCGATCTTTTTCCGTTTCGCCCAGCCCGACGATGCCGCCGGAGCACACCTTAATCCCCGCCCCGCGCACCTTGCCGAGGGTATCGAGGCGCTCCTGGTAGGTGCGGGTGGTAATGATATTGCCGTAGAACTCCGGCGAGGTATCGAGGTTGTGGTTGTAGTAGTCGAGACCGGCGCCGGCAAGGCGCTGCGCCTGGCTATCGGTCAGGGTGCCGAGGGTCATACAGGACTCCAGCCCCAGCGCCTTCACCCCTTTGACCATCTGCTCAAGATAGGGCATATCGCGTTCATGCGGATTCTTCCACGCCGCGCCCATGCAGAAACGGGTCGAACCGGCATTTTTGGCCTGCCGCGCCGACTCCAGCACCTGTTCAACCTCCATCAGGCGCTCGGACTCAAGGCCGGTTTTATAGCGCGCGCTCTGCGGGCAGTATTTACAGTCTTCCGGGCAGGCGCCGGTCTTAATCGACAGCAGCGTGCTGACCTGCACCTGGCGCGGGTCAAAGTGCTGGCGATGGATCTGCTGGGCTTCGAACAGCAGATCCAGCAGTGGTTTATTAAATAACTCGGTGACTTGCGACATTGTCCAGCGTGCGTGGTGAGCCATTGGCTTCTCCAAAGGGTTTTGTTAACTGTCGGTTCGGTTTATACTCGTAAACCTAAATGTTTTCAAAATGGTTTACAAGTCGCTTATGACAATGGACGATCTCGCCTTCGATCGGTGCCACATCTGGCACCCCTACACTTCCATGACCTCTCCCCTGCCGGTTTACCCGGTGGAATCCGCCCACGGCTGCGAGCTTTCACTGGCCGGCGGCGAACGGCTGATTGACGGCATGTCGTCATGGTGGGCGGCGATCCACGGCTACAACCATCCGCGGCTGAATGCGGCGATGAAAGCGCAGATCGACCAGATGTCGCACGTGATGTTTGGCGGCATAACCCACCCCTCGGCGGTCGCACTCTGCCGCCAGCTGGTGGCGATGACCCCGGAATCGCTGGAGTGCGTGTTCCTTGCCGATTCCGGTTCCGTGGCGGTCGAAGTGGCGATGAAAATGGCTCTGCAGTACTGGCAGGCAAAGGGCGAACCGCGCCGGCGTTTTCTCACCTTCCGCAACGGCTATCACGGCGATACCTTCGGCGCCATGTCGGTGTGCGATCCGGACAACTCCATGCACAGCCTGTGGCAGGGCTATCTGCCGGACAACCTGTTCGCCCCGGCGCCGCAAAGCCGCTTTGACGGCGAGTGGGACGAGCTCGACATGGTGCCCTTTGCCCGCCTGATGGCCGCCCATCGCCATGAAATTGCCGCGGTGATCCTTGAGCCCATCGTGCAGGGCGCCGGCGGGATGCGGATGTACCATCCGGAGTGGTTAAGGCGCGTCCGTAAGATGTGCGATCGCGAAGGTATCCTGCTGATTGCCGATGAGATTGCCACCGGCTTTGGCCGTACCGGCAAGCTGTTCGCCTGCGAACATGCGGGCATCGCGCCGGATATACTGTGCCTCGGCAAGGCGCTCACCGGCGGGACCATGACGCTCTCCGCGACGCTGGCCACCCGCACGGTCGCGGAGACCATCAGCAACGGCGAGGCCGGCTGCTTTATGCACGGCCCGACCTTTATGGGCAACCCGCTAGCCTGCGCGGTGGCCGCAGAGAGCCTCAGCCTGCTGGCAAGCGGCGAGTGGCAGACCCAGGTCGCCGCCATCGAAGCGCAGCTGAAGGCCGAGCTGGCGCCGGCGCGCGACTCCGGGCTGGTGGCCGACGTGCGCGTGCTCGGCGCGATTGGGGTGGTGGAAACCCGCCGTCCGGTGAACATGGCCGCCCTGCAGCGCTTCTTCGTGGAGCAAGGCGTGTGGGTGCGCCCGTTCGGCAAGCTTATCTACCTGATGCCGCCGTATATCATTAGCGCCGAACAGCTGACGCGCCTGACCCGGGCGGTTAACGCCGCGGTGCTGGAAGAAACATTTTTTAGCGATTAAGAGACGGTAACGCCGCGTCCCGCGCGCTACACTTCTTTGCCAATCAGGCGATTAACTTGAGGAGAGACGATGAAACTCATCAGTCATGATTTGCAGGATGGCGAGAAACTGCCCAACCGTCATGTATTCAACGGCATGGGCTACGCGGGGGACAATATTTCACCGCATCTGACGTGGGATGATGTACCGGCAGGCTGCAAAAGCTTTGTGGTGACCTGCTACGATCCCGACGCGCCGACCGGCTCCGGCTGGTGGCACTGGGTTGTGGCGAACCTCCCTGCCGATACCCGCGTGCTGCCCCAGGGCGCCGGTTCCGGGCTGGCGCCGCTGCCCGAAGAGGCGGTTCAGACCCGCACCGATTTCGGTCAGACGGGCTACGGCGGCGCGGCGCCGCCGAAGGGTGAAAGCCATCGCTACATCTTTACGGTGCACGCGCTGGACGTTGATAAAATTGAGGTCGATGAAGGCGCAAGCGGCGCGATGGTCGGTTTTAACGTCCATTTCCACAGCCTCGGCAGCGCCTCAATAACCGCCCTGTTTAGCTAAACTCGGCGCTTCCCCGGGCCAGCGCTCACGCCTGACCCGGGCCTATCTGATTACTGCTCCGTCACCGCGACGACCGCGTTTTTACGCACTCGCGCGTACCACACCACCGTCAGCAGCCCCAGCCAGACCAGGCCGGCGATCAGCGCAATACGCGTCTCTTCCACCATTCCCAGCACCGCAATTACCAGCCCCATAAACAGCAGGGTCAGCAGCGGCGCAACCGGCCAGAACGGCACCGGGAACGCGATATTTCGCCGCTCCTCCGCCGACAGGCCGCGGCGCATCGCAAAGTGGGCCAGCAGGATCATCAGCCAGACCCACACCGTGGCAAACGCCGCCAGCGAGGCGATGAGCACGAAGATCTGCTCCGGCATCAGGTAGTTCAGCACCACCGCCGCCAGCAGCGCCACGCCCATCACCACCACCGTCATCCAGGGCACGCCGTTGCTGGCGATGCGCTGGAAGCTTTTCGGCGCCATGCCCTCTTTCGCCATGCCGTACATCATGCGGCCCGCGCCAAATATATCGCTGTTGATGGCCGAAATGCTGGCGCTAATGACGATAATATTGAGGATTGTCGCCGCCGCCGGAATGCCCAGGCCGCTGAAGATCAGGACGAACGGGCTGCCCTGCTCGCCAAAGCTGCTCCACGGGAAAATAGCCATCAGGATCGCCAGGGTGCAGACGTAGAACAGCACGATGCGCAGCGGGATGGTATTGATTGCCTGCGGGATCACCTTTTTCGGCTCCTGCGCCTCTGCGGCGGTGACGCCAATGATTTCGACCCCGCCGAAGGCAAACATCACGATCCCCAGCGAAGCGATAATCCCCTGCCAGCCGTTCGGCGCAAACCCGCCGTGGCTCCACAGATTCTCCAGCCCCGTCGCCGGAAACGCGTTGCCAAAGCCAAAGAAGATGATGGCGCCGCCCGCCACGATCATCGCCATAATGGCCACCACCTTAATCAGCGAGAGCCAAAACTCCATCTCGCCAAAAATTCGCACGTGACACAGGTTCATCGCGCCGATGAAAAAGATAATGCTCAGCACCCAGATCCAGCGCGGAACGTCGGGATACCACAGCCCCATATAGATCCCAAACGCGGTCACGTCGGCGAGGGCCACAATGACCATTTCGAAGGTGTAGGTCCAGCCGGTGATAAACCCGGCCAGCGGGCCGAGATACTGGCGCGCGTAGCTGCCGAAGGAGCCGGAGACGGGGTTGCGCACCGCCATTTCCCCCAGCGCACGCATCACGATAAAGACCGCCGCGCCGCCGATAAGATAGGCCAGCAGCACCGCCGGACCGGCGGCCTTGATGGCGGCGGCCGACCCGTAGAACAGCCCGGTGCCGATGGCGGAACCGAGCGCGATAAAGCGAATATGGCGAGCGTTCAGCCCGCGCAGCAGATGTGGCTTTTGTTGCGATTGTTGTTGCATATGCAAGTGTCCTGATAATTTTTATACGACGACAAATATGCGTGTAGGACGGCCGGGGGGAAGGCATCCCCCCGACGCGGGTACAGAGAACAGCGAATGGTTAGTGGTGATCGGGCAGTACGGCAGGCAGCAGTCGCGTCAGGTGACGCGCGGCCAAAAGCTCAATAGCGTGTTCAATATCCGGCGCGAAGAAGCGGTCTTCGGTGTAGTGCGGCACGCGTTCGCGCAGCAGATGGCGCGCCTTTTCCAGCAGCGGGCTGCTGGTACGACCC
>NZ_JAQGFU010000252.1:0-5437 GCF_030078455.1 Klebsiella sp. Ech2A
GTTTATCGTCGGCCAGATGGGCGGCGGCTGGCTGGTCTCGGCGGATATTGCCGGGCTGGGCTGGCGCAACGCGTTCTTTATCAACGTGCCGATCTGCCTGCTGGTACTGGCCTTTAGCCAGCGCTACGTGCCGGAAACGCGGCGCGAAGGCCACTCGACAATCGACTGGCAGGGCACCTTCAGCCTGGCGCTGATCCTCTGCTGCCTGCTGTTCCCGATGGCGCTGGGGCCGGAGCTGCACTGGCCGTGGACGCTGCAGCTGATGCTGGCGGCGGTGCTGCCGCTGCTGGTATGGATGCGCGCGAGCGCGCTGCGCAAACAGCGCCGCGACGAGCAGCCGCTGCTGCCTCCGCGCCTGCTCAGGCTCACCAGCATTCGCTTCGGCATGGCGACCGCCCTGCTGTTTTTCAGCGCCTGGTCCGGGTTTATGTTCTGCATGGCGCTGACCATGCAGGCCGGAATGGGGATGGCGCCGTGGCAGTCGGGCAACAGCTTTATCGCCCTTGGGGTGGCCTATTTCGTCTCCGCGCTGTACGCGCCAAAGCTGATTGCCCGCTACAGCATGGGGCGAATTTTGCTGATCGGCCTGACGGTGCAGATTATCGGCCTGCTGCTGCTGATGGCGACCTTTTATCACTTCGGCATCCGCACCTCGACGCTGGCGCTGGTGCCCGCTACCGCGCTGGTCGGCTACGGCCAGGCGCTGATCGTCAACAGCTTTTACCGTATCGGGATGCGCGACATTAGCGCCAGCGACGCCGGAGCCGGCAGCGCGATCCTCAGCACCCTGCAGCAGGCCTCGCTGGGGCTCGGCCCGGCGCTGCTCGGCTCGCTCTTTTTAGCTCTCGCCCGGCGCAGCGGCGGCGACTACGCGCTGGCGCTGATCGACTTTCTGGCGGTTGAGGTGGTGATGATGCTGCTGCTCGGCGCCATCGCCCTGCGCCTGCGCCATCATCTGAATATTCGCCCGCTGGTCGTCGCCTCATAATTCATCGGCGCGCAGCCGGAGATTTGCATAACAGGCATCCAGCGGTCATCATAACCGCTGGATGTAAAGGAGACGTTATGCAGGAATTAATATCGCAAATCGCCGCAGCCGGCATCAAAATTACCCCGACAACCTCGCTCATTATTATCTTTGGCATTATTTTTCTGACCGCCATTGTTGTCCATTTAATATTGCACAAGGTGGTACTGCGGACCTTCGAAAAGCGCGCGCAGGCCAGCAGCCACCTGTGGCTGCAGATCATTACCCAGAACAAGCTGTTTCATCGGCTGGCCTTTACCCTTCAGGGGATTATCGTCAACGTGCAGGCGGTGTTGTGGCTGCAAAAAGGCAGCGAAGCCGCGGAGATATTAACCACCTGCGCTCAGCTGTGGGTAATGATATATGCCCTGCTGTCCTTCTTCTCGCTGCTGGACGTGGTGTTCAACCTCTCGCAAAAATTCGCCACCGCATCGCAGCTGCCGCTGAAGGGCATATTCCAGGGCATAAAGCTGGTCAGCGCCATTATCATCGGGATTCTGGTGATTTCGCTGCTGATTGGCCAGTCGCCGGCCATTCTGATTAGCGGTCTTGGCGCCATGGCCGCGGTCCTGATGCTGGTGTTTAAGGACCCGATTCTCGGCCTGGTGGCCGGTATCCAGCTCTCCGCCAACGACATGCTCAAGCTCGGTGACTGGCTGGAGATGCCGAAATACGGCGCCGACGGCGCGGTTATCGATATCGGCCTGACGACGGTCAAAGTCCGCAACTGGGATAACACCATCACCACCGTGCCGACCTGGTCGCTGGTTTCTGACTCCTTTAAAAACTGGAGCGGCATGTCGGCGTCCGGCGGCCGCCGAATTAAGCGCAGCCTGAATATTGACACCACCAGCATCCATTTTCTCGATGAGCAGGAGCAGCAGCGTTTAGTACAGGCGAAGCTGCTGAAACCCTATATGGACTCGCGTCATGAGGAAATCAGCCTGTGGAATCAGCAAAACGCCGCCGATCGCTCGGTGCTGAACCTGCGCAAGATGACCAATATCGGCACCTTCCGCGCCTATATGCAGGAGTATCTCCGCAACCATCCGCGGCTGCGTAAAGATATGACGATGATGGTGCGCCAGCTGGCCCCGGATGCCAACGGCCTGCCGATTGAGATCTACTGCTTCACCAGCACCGTGGTGTGGGCGGAGTATGAGAGCATTCAGGCCGATATTTTCGACCACATCTTCGCCGTGGTCGACGAGTTTGGCCTGCGCATTCACCAGTCGCCTACCGGCAACGACATTCGCTCGCTGGCGGGGCATATCGGCGCCTGACCTCAGGTACTGGCGCGGGTAATCACGCGCCAGTCCATCATCACCCGCTCGGCTTCCGCCGTCGGGTTATCGATTTTCTTCAGCAGCAGGGTGACCGCCGTGCGGCCAATATCGCGCGACGGCTGCTCAACGGTGGTCAGCTGCGGCGAGACCATCTCCGCCAGCTCGGTGCCGTCAAAGCCGATCACCGCGATATCTTCCGGCACCCGCAGTCCGGCCTGGGCAATGGCCCGCAGCGCGCCGGCGGCCAGCGAATCCGCCACCGCAAAAACCGCATCAGGCCGCTCTTTTGCCGCCAGCAGGCTTTCCATCGCCGCCTTTCCGGCCGCCGCGCTGAGATCGCTGGCGTAGGCCACCTGCTGATAGCTGAGATCCCGCACGTGCAGCACGCTTTTATAGCCGCGCTCGCGCAGGCGGGCGTAGCGATAGCTCAGGTCGTGGTTAATCAGGGCGATTCGCTGGCGACCGCCCTGCGCCAGGCGCAGCACCGCCCCCTGCGCCGCGTCAAGATCGTTGATCCCCACGCAGGAGATATTGCCGGCGTCGGCGTATTCAGCGCACTGCACCCACGGCGCGTCGCCGATAAGCGTGGTCAGCTCCGGCAGGCTGGCGAGCGCGTTCATCGTAATCACGCCATCGACCATTTTCCCGGAGAGCAGCCGCAGCCCGGAGGTCGAGCGCGCCAAATCGGAGCCGGAGTGGCAGAGCAAAATACGATACCCGTGCTTTTCGGCCTCCTCTTCTATCCCCTTCACCACCTCGGCGCAAAAGGGATTGGCGATATTTGAGACCATCACCAGGATCATGTAGCTGCGGGCGGTGCGCAGCTGGCGGGCCAGCAGATTGGGCTGATAGTTGCTTTCCTCAATTGCCTGCAGCACGCGCTCGCGGTTTTTCGCTTTAACGGTCTCGCTGTTGTTGAGCACGCGCGATACCGTCGCCACCGAGACGCCCGCCAGACGAGCAATTTTCTGAATTGACATAGGGGCTGCACTTCCTGTGATAAGCGTAATATGACGCAGGCTATCATAAATGAGCGTGCCGCAGGCATCCAGCGTCGTCGGGAGCGGCGCGATGGCACGCCGGGGCCGTAAAATCCTTCGCCGGGCTGGCCGCGGCGAAAACTATCAATTATCAGGGCTCTTATCTTCTGCCGTTTACGCTGTCTTTTTTTTATGCAAAATAGGGCTCAAAGAAGACGCCAGCGGTGCGTTAGCTGTGCCTTCAATAAATAGATAATTATTATATTTTCAATTAGTTAATAAACTCATAATTAGGGATGATGTTACCAATGAAATTAAAATCAACGATTATCGCTCTCGGCTGCGCGGCGGCCCTTCTTTCCGGCTGCAGCGCCTCAAAGCCTTCGCCCGAGCGCCACGCCTACTATTTTGTCTCCCACCGCTCCGATTTTGTCGGCGGCAACTTTGCCGTCAATGTCCAGGATAATTACCGCTTAAATCTGCCGACGTTCAGCAAAATCTATCAGCTCGGCAAAGCGGATCGCGCGGCGGGAATGAGTGAAAGCGATGCCAGAAGCCGGGCCGAGCAGATTAAGCAGCAGGCCAGCCAGGGGACGAAGACCGAGCACTCTTTTGACGGTAAGGCGGACGATAAGTGGACCTCATCGATGGAGGATAAGGACGCCCAACTGTTTGGCCGCGAGCTTTCCGGCGCCTATCTCGATGGCTATCTCGGGGTGAAATAGCCCGGCCATGCGCCACCCGAGGTGGCGCATCTCCCTTACTACCGCTCTACGCTGACCCAGCGCAGCTGCTGATGGCTGAGCAAAATAGCCTCAACGATATACATCACGTCCGCCCCTTCATAAAACGAAGCGAACCGCCGGGAGCGCGCATCCGGCATCGCCCCGGCCCGCACCGCCTGGTAGAAGCTCAGCATCATGTTTTTGAAGGCGTCTGGCCAGCCCTCAATGTGGCCGGCGGGGAAGTGGGCGCTGCCGGCAACGTCGCGCTGCATCAGGGAGGGGTCATCGCTGAAGGTCTGATTGGGCCGGTCGCGCTGGCCAACCCACAGGCGCTGGGGGATCTCCTGATCCCACGCCAGGGCGCAGGCGCTGCCGCTGATTTCAACCGTCAGCTGATTCTTCCTGCCGGCGCTCACCTGCGAGACGCTGAAGCAGCCTTTACTGCCGTCATCAAAGCGCACCAGCACCGATCCGCGGTCTTCGGTATCCACCTCCCGCTCCTCATCGCCCCGACCGTCGCCCTGCTGGCTGAAGGTGGCATCGCCCTGCAAAGCCGCCCGGCGGGTCGGCCACACCGTCGAAAGGTCGGCCATGACCTCGGTGATGCGGCGTCCGGTCATAAACTGCACCGTATCGCACCAGTGCGAGCCGATATCCGCCATCGCCCGCGACGCCCCGCCCAGCGCCGACTCCACCCGCCAGTTGTAGTCCGTTTGCAGCAGCATCCAGTCCTGCAAATAGCTGCCGTGCGCCGAAAACAGCCGCCCGACCAGCCCCTCACGGATCATGCTGGCCGCCTGCTGGACCATCGCAAACTGGCGGTAGACAAAGCTTACGCCGTGCACCACCCCGGCCTTTTCCGCCAGCGCCACCAGCTCGCGGGCCTCCTCCGGGCGCAGGCACAGCGGCTTTTCCGAGAAGACATGCAGCCCGGCGCGCAGGATCTGGCGATTAATCTCAGCATGCAGATGGTTCGGCGTGCAGTTGTGCACCACCTGCAGGCCCGGATGCGCCAGCAGGCCTTCGACGCTGCCGTAGGCATGGGCCACGCTCAGCTGCCGGGCCTTCTGCTCGGCCTGAGCCAGGCTGTGGTCGCCCAGCGCCACCACCTCAATATCGCCCACCCGGCGCAGCGCCTCAATATGCGCCGGACCGATAAACCCGCTGCCGATAATGCCGACCCGGATCATCCCTGGACCTCGCTTCCGGCGGCAAAATCATCAAACGCGCGCCCGGAGGCCGGAATGATATGGCGGCGGATAAATTCGCTGCCCTCGCGGGCGCCGGCCTCCGCCTCTTTCAGGCAGCACTCCCACTCCAGCACCGCCCAGCCGGCATAGCCGTACTCGGTGAGCTTGCTAAAAATCCGCTTAAAATCGATCTCCCCGTCCCCCGGCGAGCGGAAGCGCCCCGCCCGCT
>NZ_JAQGFU010000253.1:0-5409 GCF_030078455.1 Klebsiella sp. Ech2A
CCACTCCCCGGACGACACCAGCGACCTGATCGCCATGGTCGGCGGCGCGCCGCTGGTGGTCAAGCTGGTCGAGGGCACGCAGGGGATCGGCGTAGTGCTGGCAGAGACCCGCCAGGCGGCGGAGAGCGTGATTGACGCCTTCCGCGTGCTCAACGCCCATATTCTGGTGCAGGAGTACATCGCCGAGGCGAAAGGGCGGGATATTCGCTGCCTGGTGGTAGGGGACGAGGTCGTGGCGGCCATTGAGCGACGGGCGAAAGAGGGCGATTTCCGCTCCAACCTGCACCGCGGCGGCGTCGCTACGGTGGCAACGATTAGCGAGCAGGAGAGAGCGATCGCCATCAAGGCGGCAAAAACGCTCGGTCTGGACGTTGCCGGGGTCGATATCCTGCGCGCTAACCGCGGGCCGCTGGTGATGGAGGTTAACGCCTCGCCGGGCCTTGAGGGCATTGAAACCACCACCGGCGTGGATATCGCCGGGCACATGATTGCCTGGATTGAGCGCCAGGCGACGCCGGAATTCTGCCTGAAAATGGGCGGATAGCGCGCATTGATGACACTTTCATGGTATGCGCCGCGTTTTTTGCGTAAGCTATGACGTCGTTTTTCCACAGCAAGAGGTTACAGGTCATATGGATTCTCTGGTCGTTCCGGGTCTGGATACGTTACGTCACTGGCTCGACGAATTAGGCATCAGCTTTTTTGAGTGTGATTCCTGCCAGGCATTGCACCTGCCGCACATGCAGAACTTCGACGGCATTTTTGACGCCAAGCTCGATCTGGTGGATAACGTGGTGCTCTTTTCCGCGCTGGCGGAGGTGAAGCCGTCCGCGCTGCTGCCTCTGGCGGCGGATCTCTCGGCGATTAACGCCAGCTCGCTGACCGCCAAAGCCTTCCTCGATATCCAGGACGACAACCTGCCCAAGCTGGTGGTTTGTCAGGCGCTGCCGGTGGGCGTCGGTATTACCCTCGAGCAGTTCGGCTGGTTCTTCCGCCAGGGCGAGGAGCAGATCTCGATGGTTATCCTCGAAGCCGCGGCCAATCAGCTGCTGTATAAGGCCGATGAGGAAGAGGATCTCGCGGTGCAGGAGGTTCAGCACCATTTTCTTCACTAGCCTCGCCGGTGAATAGCGCAGCCACTGCCAGAGCGGCTGCGTATTACACGCTTTTATTCTGCTATTAACCCGCCATTAAAGAATTTTCCACCGCCATTCTGCCGCTTTCGGCTTATCACGTAGACCCATATTGCATAAAAAATTGATAAAAGCCGTTATTTTACCTGGGCTATAGCCTCTTATTCTGGCTACAGTTATTCTGACGCTGCTTCCAGTTGCGGGCAACCATTCCGGGAGAGGTCCTCTCTCCTTTTCTTAGACAATGAAAAAATATGCATGATTTTTGCATGCGGATAATTGCGTATATTAAGTCCGTGCTTAACGGGCATTGAGAAGGAATAAGAGATATGACCGCCTTTGGTAAAAAATGGTTAACAGGCTTGGTTACCGGCGCGCTGATGGCCGTCTCTGCCGGTTCGCTTGCCGCTGAACAGAAAACCCTGCACGTTTATAACTGGTCTGACTATATTGCCCCGGACACGGTGGCCGATTTTGAAAAAGAGACCGGGATTAAAGTGGTGTACGACGTTTTTGATTCCAACGAAGTACTGGAAGGCAAACTAATGGCGGGCAGCACCGGCTTTGACCTGGTGGTACCTTCAGCCAGCTTCCTCGAGCGCCAGCTGGCGGCGGGCGTGTTCCAGCCGCTGGATAAAAGCAAGCTGCCCAACTGGAAAAACCTCGACCCGGAAGTCTTAAAGCTGGTCGCTAAGCACGACCCGGACAATAAATACGCGATGCCGTATCTGTGGGCCACCACCGGGATTGGCTATAACGTCGATAAAGTGAAGGCCGCGCTGGGTAAAGACGCGCCGCTGGATAGCTGGGATCTGGTGCTGAAGCCGGAAAACCTCGAAAAGCTGAAAAGCTGCGGCGTTTCCTTCCTTGACGCGCCGGAAGAGATTTTTGCCACCGTGCTTAACTACCTCGGCAAAGACCCGAACAGCATGAAGGCCGATGACTATACCGGTCCGGCGACCGATCTGCTGCTTAAGCTGCGGCCGAACATCCGCTACTTCCACTCCTCGCAGTACATCAACGACCTGGCCAACGGCGATATCTGCGTCGCGATCGGCTGGGCGGGCGACGTATGGCAGGCCGCAAACCGCGCTAAAGAGGCGAAAAATGGCGTCAACGTCTCCTACTTTATTCCGAAAGAGGGGGCGATGGCGTTCTTTGACGTCTTTGCGATGCCGGCGGATGCTAAGAATAAAGATGAAGCCTATCAGTTCCTTAACTATCTGATGCGCCCTGAAGTCATCGCTAAGATTAGCGATCAGGTGTACTACGCCAACGGCAACAAGGCCTCAACGCCGCTGGTCAGCGAAGCCATCCGCAGCAATCCGGCGATTTATCCGCCGGCCGACGTGTTCGCCAAGCTGTTCACCCTGAAGGTTCAGGAGCCAAAAATCGACCGCGTGCGCACCCGCGCGTGGACCAAGGTAAAAAGCGGGAAATAAAACCCGATGGCCCGGTTCGCCGGGCCTGAAAGGGTATAAATAGCCGGAGTATTGCAGTATGCCCGGCTAAAAAAACGCACCAGGATGGTGCGACTGCACGATAAAGAATGATGTATGGCAACCGGGCCATACGGTGGTGAGTTTTTGCCGGAGAGCGCTTAAGTGAATGACCTAATTTCCCGCCCACAAATGAAAGCCCCCAAAGCGCTGACCCCGCTGCTGGAAATCCGTAACCTGACCAAATCGTTCGATGGTCAGCACGCCGTCGATGACGTCAATCTCACGATTTATAAAGGTGAAATCTTCGCTCTGCTGGGCGCATCCGGCTGCGGGAAATCAACGCTGCTGCGCATGCTGGCGGGCTTTGAGCAGCCGACAGCCGGGCAGATTATGCTCGATGGCGTCGACCTGTCGCGCGTCCCGCCGTACCAGCGGCCTATTAACATGATGTTTCAGTCTTACGCGCTGTTCCCCCATATGACGGTAGAGCAGAACATCGCCTTTGGCCTGAAGCAGGACAAGCTGCCGAAAGCCGAAATCGCCAGTAGGGTGCAGGAGATGCTGGCGCTGGTGCATATGCAGGAGTTTGCCAAACGCAAGCCGCACCAGCTTTCCGGCGGCCAGCGTCAGCGCGTGGCCCTGGCACGCAGCCTGGCAAAAAGGCCGAAGCTGCTGCTGCTCGACGAGCCGATGGGCGCGCTGGATAAAAAGCTGCGTGACCGAATGCAGCTGGAGGTGGTGGACATCCTCGAGCGCGTGGGGGCGACCTGCGTCATGGTGACCCACGATCAGGAAGAGGCGATGACCATGGCGGGGCGCATTGCGATCATGAATCGCGGCAAGTTCGTGCAAATCGGTGAACCGGAGGAGATCTACGAGCACCCGACGACCCGCTACAGCGCGGAGTTCATCGGCTCGGTCAACGTCTTTGAAGGGCTGGTGCAGGAGCGGCTGGAGGACGGCCTGGTGCTGAAGTCGCCGGGGCTGGTGCATCCGCTCAAGGTTGACCCCGACGCTTCCGTCGTCGATAACGTGCCGGTGTGGGTTGCCCTGCGTCCGGAGAAAATCATGCTCTGCGACGAGCCGCCGGCGGACGGCTACAACTTTGCCGTCGGGGAAGTGATCCACATTGCCTACCTCGGCGATCTGTCTATCTACCACGTGCGACTGCAAAGCGGGCAGATGCTTAGCGCCCAGCTGCAGAACGAACATCGTCATCGCAAAGGTGCGCCAACCTGGGGTGATGAAGTCCGTTTATGCTGGGACGCGGACAGCTGCGTCGTTCTGACGGTGTAAGGAGAGGGCGATGAGTACATTAGAACCGCCGGCAGGGGCGAAAAAGCCGGACGCCGCGACGCCGTGGCTGACGCGCCTGCAAATGGCCCATGGCCGCAAGCTGGTGATTGCGCTGCCGTATCTGTGGATGACGCTGCTGTTTCTGCTGCCGTTCCTGATCGTCTTTAAAATCAGCCTCGCGGAGATGGCGCGGGCTATTCCGCCCTATACCGATCTGCTGGAGTGGGCCGACGGTCAGCTGACGATTACCCTTAATCTGGCGAACTTCCTGCAGCTCACCGACGATCCGCTCTACTTTGAGGCCTATCTGCAGTCGCTGCAGGTGGCCGGGATCTCCACGCTCTGCTGCCTGCTGCTGGGCTACCCGCTGGCGTGGGCGGTGGCGCACAGCAAGCCGTCAACGCGCAATATCCTGCTGCTGCTGGTGATCCTGCCGTCGTGGACCTCGTTCTTAATCCGCGTATACGCGTGGATGGGGCTGCTGAAAAGCAACGGCGTGCTGAATAACTTTCTGCTGTGGCTGGGGGTCATTGACCAGCCGCTGGAGATTCTGCACACCAACCTGGCGGTCTATATCGGCATCGTTTACGCCTACCTGCCGTTTATGGTGCTGCCTATTTATACCGCGCTGACGCGCATCGACTACTCGCTGGTGGAGGCCTCGCTGGATCTGGGCGCTCGCCCGCTGAAAACCTTCTTCCAGGTGATCGTGCCGTTGACCAAAGGCGGCATTATCGCCGGCTCGATGCTGGTCTTCATTCCGGCCGTGGGCGAGTTCGTTATCCCTGAGCTGCTCGGCGGTCCGGACAGCATCATGATCGGCCGCGTGCTGTGGCAGGAGTTCTTTAACAACCGCGACTGGCCGGTAGCGTCGGCGGTGGCCATCGTGATGCTGCTGCTGCTGATCGTACCGATTATGTGGTTCCACAAGCATCAGCAAAAACAGATAGGGGAACACGGATGAATGATTTGCCGGTAGTGCGTTCGCCGTGGCGAATATTAATCCTCGTGATTGGGTTTACCTTCCTGTATGCGCCGATGCTGATGCTGGTTATCTACTCGTTCAACAGCTCGAAGCTGGTGACGGTGTGGGCCGGCTGGTCGACGCGCTGGTACAGCGAGCTGTTCCACGACGATGCGATGATGAGCGCCGTGGGCCTGAGCCTGACTATCGCCACCTGCGCGGCGACGGCGGCGGCGATCCTCGGCACTATCGCCGCGGTGGTGCTGGTGCGCTTTGGCCGCTTTCGCGGGTCGAGCGGCTTTGCGTTTATGATCACCGCGCCGCTGGTCATGCCGGACGTGATCACCGGGCTGTCGCTGCTGCTGCTTTTCGTCGCGCTGGGACACGCGATTGGCTGGCCGTCGGATCGCGGGATGCTGACCATCTGGCTGGCGCACGTGACCTTCTGTACCGCCTACGTCGCGGTGGTGATTTCGTCGCGGCTGCGCGAGCTGGATCACTCCATCGAGGAGGCGGCGATGGATCTGGGCGCCGCGCCGCTGAAGGTATTTTTCATCATCACGCTGCCGATGAT
>NZ_JAQGFU010000254.1:0-5380 GCF_030078455.1 Klebsiella sp. Ech2A
GGTACGATCGACCTGTCCTTGCGGACTTTCGCCACGTCGCTGGCGGTGACCGGCGGCGCGCTGTTGCCCCAGCTGGTGCGGATGAAGTTGACAACATCCGCCACCTGCCCGTCGTCCAGGCGCCAGCCAAACGGCGGCATGGTCAGGTTAGAGACCGCATTTTTCACCGCCGGCGTGGTGCTGCCCGTCAGGATGATGTGGATAAGCGACGTCGCATCCTGCGTCTGCACCACCGGGTTGCCCTTCAGCGCCGGGAAGGCGCGTTTATAGCCCGCGCCGTCGGTACGGTGACAGGCCGCGCAGTTATCGACGTACAGCGCCGCGCCGGGCTTGCTGTCATCCCCCTTCCACAGATCTTTCGCCACGCTGTCCTCCACCGGCGCAGGGGTCTGCTGACCGCCGCGCGGCGGCAGGGATTTCAGGTAGCGGGCAATCGCCGTCACGTCCTCGTCGGAGAGATACTGCAGGCTGTGCTCCACCACGTCGCTCATGCCGCCGAAGACCACCGACTTATCGTTGCGGCCGGTTTTCAGGAACTCCGCCAGCTCCGCCTCGCTCCAGCTGCCGAGGCCGTCGCGGTTTTCGCCGCGCAGGCTCGAGGCGACCCAGCCGTCCACCGGCGCGCTGCTGCCGGAGAGGAAATCGTCGCCTTCGGTTTCGCTCAGCGCCTTCTCCTGCATGGTCAGGCTACGCGGCGTATGGCAGGCGCCGCAGTGGCCGAGCCCCTCAACCAGATAGCGGCCGCGCTCAAGCAGCGGGTCGGCCTGCGGATTAGCAACAAAATCGCTCGGCGCGGGCGCGAAGATCCCGCGCCAGAACACCAGCGGCCAGCGCATAGAGAGCGGCCACGGGATATCGCTGTCGCGATTCGCCGCGTTTACCGGCGCCACGCCGTGCATAAAGTAGGCGTACATTGCCCGCATGTCCGCTTCGCTGATGCGCGCGAACGACGGGTACGGCATCGCCGGATAGAGCGTCGAGCCGTCTTTACGCACCCCTTTACGCACCGCATCGTCGAACTCTTCAAAGGTATAGTCGCCGATACCGTGGGTTTTATCCGGGGTAATGTTGGTGGAGTAGATGGTGCCGATTGGCGTCCCCATCGGCAGACCGCCGGCGAAGGGCTGGCCCTCTTTACCGTTGGTATGGCAGGCGACGCAGTCCCCCGCGCGCGCCAGATACTCACCCTGTTTAATTAAGCTGCCGTCGGCCGGGGCCTCCTCGGCGAAAGCGGAAAAACTCAGCGCACCGAGCACCAGTGCAGATAGCCATTGCATCTTCATCATTTGCCTTCCTTTATGCCTGCACCAGTGGACCCGGGTTTTTCAGGTACCGTTCGCGGATC
The DNA here is from genome assembly GCF_030078455.1 of Klebsiella sp. Ech2A. Classification (NCBI taxonomy): domain Bacteria; kingdom Pseudomonadati; phylum Pseudomonadota; class Gammaproteobacteria; order Enterobacterales; family Enterobacteriaceae; genus Klebsiella; species Klebsiella sp. Ech2A. The sequence goes on from NZ_JAQGFU010000254.1 coordinate 1,346, forward strand.
GCTTTTGCCGACCAGTAGGCCAGCGCGGCCACGGTTCCCGTCGGGTTATATCCCAGGCCCTGCGGGAAGGCAGAGGCGCCGATAACGAAAACGTTGTGCACATCCCAGCTCTGCAGATAGCGGTTAACGGCGCTGGTTTTCGGGTTCTCGCCCATCACCGCCCCGCCGTTCATGTGGGTGGTCTGATAGCTGGTGGTATCAAAGTGGCTGTTGGCGTTTTTCGGGCTGCCGAGCATATATTTCGGCTTCATGGCTTTGGCAATCGGCGCCATCTTGTCGAACATAAACTGCGCCATCTTGATGTCGTTTTCCTGCCAGTCAAAGGTCATGCGCAGCAGCGGCTGGCCAAAGACGTTTTTGTAGTTCGGATCGAGGTCAAGATAGTTCTGGCGGTAGGATTGATGCGCGCCGTGCGCGTCCATCGACAGATGGTGGGTATAGGTGTCGGCAACCGCCGCTTTCCACCTGCTGCCCCACGCCGGGGTGCCCGGCGGAACCGGCAGGCCGGAGATAGGCTTGGTCCCGGCCTGGTTGACCCAGAACGGAGAGCCGCCGACAAAACCGGCGGCGCCGTGATCGAAGTTATCGCCGTTAAAGTCATCAATCCCGACGCCGTTGCCGCCGGCGCCAATAAACGGGTTGGTGACGGTATCTTTATCGAAGATAGCCTTAATGGTGGTCATGTTCTGATAGGCAAAGTTGCGCCCGACCACCCCTTCGCCGGTTTGCGGATCGTAGGGTTTGCCGATGCCGGAGAGCAGCATCAGGTGCACGTTGTGGAACTGGAAGGCGCCGATGATAACCAGATCGGCCGGCTGCTCCATCTCCCGCCCCTGGGCGTCGACGTAGCTGACGCCGGTGGCCCGCTGCCGGTCGGGGGTGAGGTTAACCTTCAGCACGTTGGCGTTGGTGCGCAGCTCAAAGCGCTTCTCCTGGCGCAGCGCCGGCAGGATATTGACGTTTGGCGAGGCCTTGGAATACATGTAGCAGGCGTAGCCGCTGCAGTAGCCGCAGAAGTTGCACGGCCCCATCTGCGCGCCGTAGGTGTTGGTATAGGAGTCAGAGGTGTTGGCCGACGGCAGGTTGTACGGGTGATAGCCCACCTCGCGCGCCGCCTTCTCAAACAGCTGCGCCGACCAGGTATTCTTCTGCGCCGGCAGCGGGAAGTCGTCCGAGCGATCCGGGGCAAAGACGTTGCCGCCGCGATCCTTCCCGACCACCTTCCCCTTCACCGACCAGGCGGTGCCCGAAGTGCCGAAAACCTTTTCCGCCTTATCAAAGAACGGCTCCAGCTCGTCGTAGGTGACGCCGAAATCCTGGATGATCATATCCTGCGGGATAAAGCTTTTGCCGTAGCGCTCCTCATAGTGGCTGCGCATCCGCAGCTCAATCGGGTCAACGCGGAAGTGCACCCCGGACCAGTGCAGGCCCGCGCCGCCAACGCCGGTTCCCGGCAGGAAGGCCGCCAGCTGACGGTACGGCACCGCATCCTGAGCGCTATTATGGCGAATGGTGACCGTGCTTTTCGACAGGTCCTGGAACAGCTTGCGGCGAATGTTGTAGGTCAGCTCATCGACCACCTGCGGATAGGCGCCATCGGGCCAGGTATCGCGCATCGGGCCGCGCTCCAGCGCCACCACGTTGAGGCCCGCTTCGGTCAGCTCTTTGGCCATAATGGCGCCAACCCAGCCAAAGCCCACAATCGCGACATCGGTTTTTTTCAGTACGGTGGCCATCGTTACGCCCTCTCCCCATTAATTGATACCGGCGGGAGGGGATAGCGTTCACCCCGTTCAACCCAGTCCATAAAGTCGGCGCGCGCGCCGGGAAAATTAATCAACGTCCAGCCGACCATGCCCTTATTGCCGCCATGAATCGGGTCGCTGAAGAATCCTTCGCGGGTGTTCTGCAGCAGATAAGAGAAGAACAGCGAGGACGGCAGCTGCTTAAACGCGGCGCTGCCCGCTTCAAACTGGCCCAGCGCGGCGTCCTGCTGCCCGGCGGTCAGTTCGGCAAAAGGCTTCTGATGCTGGCTGCGGCACCATTCGTCGGCGTCCGCAATCCCGAGGTTGTAGATCTGTTTCGGCACCAGCGGAAGCTGGTAGCCCATCTCTTTCGGCACGTCCGGGTTAAACGGACCCTGCATATACCAGATGGAACCGGTAGCATAGGGGGTATTCATCTGGCGATCGATAAACTCCGGAACCCCCGCCTCGCGCGCGCCGGGCCCCAGCTCGTCGGCCGGGATAAGGCGAGCCACCGCGGCATTGATAAACGCCCACTCCTGCTCGTTGAAGAACTGCGGCTGCCAGCCCTCGCCGGCCGGCGTTTTTGCCGCGGCGTCGGATGCCTGGGCCTCAGCCGCGGCGCCAATGGCCCCGACGCCGCCGCCAGCGATGACGACCGTTGGAATCAAGGCCATTGATTTTACTAAAAAATCACGCCTCGAGCTGTTGGTTTTTTCACTCGACATTATCACATTCCTGTCATTTTAAATGGCTGCTTTTGTAGGTTACAAGCCCAGCAATATCGAATCTGGAACCGATACCATTCAGCCTCCGCATCGCGGGACCTGCCGGTTCGATTCCGTTAAGTCGTACAAAAAAATCGCCGTTGGCGAGGTGATTATTTATCGCGTTATCGTTTGGATATTAGTCGATTCTCAAAATCCGTCGTCGAAACGGAAAAAATATTCCCGGGATTTGATAATGAGAACGTTTATTAAATAACCTGGATGCAGAAGCTCGTGCGGAATCACCGAAGGCGTAGTGCTTATCCGTGCCAAAAAAAGAGTGATATGTATCACAAATGTTATTATTTGTTTATGGTACATGTCTGCCTGGCGGCGTGCAAACGCCAGCGTCGGCAAATATTAAACAATTTGAGCGGTTAAATTAGTTAATTACGGATATTAATTACTTTACTTTCGCCGGCGTCTGGCGGTTATTTGCGCCGTGCCGGGCGAGCGTTATCAGCTATTAATCGCGCCGCCCGTCCCTATTTATTTCGACCGTCGCCCCTTCTCGCCGCGACCGATTTTATGCCGTCACCTAAGGCGTCGGGAATATCCACAGGTCGTCGGCGGGAAGCGTAATATGGCAATGCTCCGCGTCGCGCAGCGCCGAGCCGTAGGCGCGAATGGCAAAGTCATCCCCGCGGGTGCGGAACAGATATTCCCAGCGGTCGCCAAGATACATGCTGGTCAACAGCGGCAGCTCGAGCATGTTGTCTTCCGGGGAGGAGCCGAGACGCAGGCGCTCAACGCGGATCACCGCCGTTGCCTGCTGACCGACGCTGAGCCCCTCTCCCGCCATGCCCCACAGCGCCCAGCTGGCACCCTCGATGCGCGCCCGGCCGTTTTCAAGAGCCGTTATCTTACCGCGCAGGCGGTTGTTGCTGCCCATAAACTCGGCGGCAAACAGCGTCGTCGGATTGCCGTACATCTCCTGGGGCGTGCCCTGCTGTTCGATCACCCCGTTGTTCAACAGCAGGATACGGTCGGATATCGCCATCGCCTCATTCTGGTCGTGAGTCACCATCAGCGCCGAGAGCCCGAGCTTGATAATCAGCTCGCGCAGAAAGACCCTCGCCTCTTCGCGCAGCTTGGCGTCGAGGTTCGACAGCGGTTCGTCGAGCAGGATAACCGGCGGGTTGTAGACCAGCGCCCGGCCAATAGCCACGCGCTGCTGCTGGCCGCCGGAGAGCTGATGGGGATGGCGGCTGCCAAGATGCCCCAGGCCGAGCTGGTCAAGCACCGCCTGCACCCGCTGGGCGATTTCGCCGCTGGCGACCTTGCGCAGCCTGAGCGGATAGGCGACGTTTTCAAATACGGTCTTATGCGGCCACAGGGCATAGGACTGGAACACCAGCCCCAGATTGCGCTCCTCGGCGGGGATTTCGCTGCGCGGATTGCCGTCGTAGACCGCGGTTTTGCCAATGGTAATCCGCCCGGCGGTGGGCTTCTCCAGCCCGGCGACGGCGCGCAGCAGGGTCGTTTTCCCGCTGCCGGACGGCCCGAGCAGCGACACCACTTCC